>NZ_LUFI01000104.1:0-156939 GCF_005281675.1 Sphingobium sp. MP9-4
GCAGCGCGCCGTCGGCCGGGCCGCTGCCGCGTAGCAGCAGGCCCATGCCGCCGCGCACCGCTTCCAGCACCGCGCCGCGTCCGCCGCCCAGACCGGCCCAGGCGCGGTCATCGGCGACCAGCAGGTCATAGCGACGCAGGCTGGCGGCATTGATCGCCACCGGTGCGTCGCCCAGCGCAATGCCGCCGCCCGCGCTCATGTTGACGGTGACGGCATAGCCAGCGTCGATCGCCCAGCGGCGCAGATATTTGACCTCCGGCCCCGGCGCGCCGGCTAGGATCAGCAGACGCGGCGCGGCATCGCCCTCGATCCGCAGCGGCACCACCGTCTGTTCGACCAGCCCGCCATCGGCACGGCGCAGGCGCAGGGTGAATTCGGCGGTGCCGGCGGCGCGCGCGGTCCCGATCAGGTTGAAGCGGCCATCGGCATCCACAGCGGCAGCATCAGTGACGCGCCCGGCGGGATCGAGCAGTTCGACCTGCGCCTTGGAGAGGCCGGCCACCTGTCCACCCACGGCGAAGGTTGCGCCCGGCGCGATCCGGTCAGGCCGGGCTAGCGCGATCAGTCCTGCGGCGGCGGCCGGCGGCGTATAATCGATCGCGAGCCCCTTAGCCGCATCGCGGTCGCGGGCGACGAGGCCCTGCCCCAGGATGACGAGGCGGCGCATGTCGGGATAGCGGCGGAGCGCGGTCGCCAGATCCGGCACCGCCTGCGCGCCCGCCACCTCCGGCGCTTCGGGCAGCGCGACCAGATGCGCGCCCTTGCCGGCCGAGGCGAAGCGCGAACTGCCCTGGGTCGCGACGGTCAGCGTGCCGCCTGCCACCGGCAGCGCGGGTGGAAACAGGCCGAAATAGAGGAGCAGCGCGACGACCGGCTGGAGCAACAGCAGGGCCGCGAGGCGCCAGGGCCGTGCGCCAAGATTACCGGCCGAACGCTGCCACAGCAGCAGCCTTGCCCAGCCGACCAGCACGGCCGCGCCGAGGAGCAGCGCGGTGATGAACTGCGCGTTCATGGTCGTCCCCCGATCGCGCCGAGATAGCGCGCGCCGGCAGCGTCGGAAGGCCGCCGCCGCGCCACGCCGCCCTGCGGCCGCTCCATCGCCATCCACAATTGCGCGCGCAGCTTGTCGCGACAGGAAGCGCAGCCCGGATCGCGCCGCACGGCGTCGATCGCGCCGCTCAATGCCAGCGGATCGGGCAGGCGCGCGGCGTTGGTCCGCGCCCAGCCCTCCAGCGCGCCGAGCGACACCGGCCCCTGCGCCAGCCCACGCCAGGCGGCTGCAGCCGGGCCATCATCGCCCTCGAGCGCGACCAGCGGCTCGAAATTGCCGGCAATCCCCTCGCGCTTGCCGCTCATGCGCCGGGCGGGATCGATCGGCGGCAGTTCCGGGCCGACGCGCGACAGGAAGATGCGGGTCGCCTGCTGCACTTCCTTGATGAAGCGCAGCGCCTTGTAGGCGAACGGCAGGGCCAGGTCCGGTCGGCCCTGCTTCAACTGCATTTCCGACTGCCACATTTCATCGACCGCCTGTTTCAGGATCGCGCGGGTTTCCGGGTCCAGGCTGGAGGCAGGCGATTCATCGTGCGGATGGCCGAATTCGGCGAGCACATCCTCCTTCTCGCCAAAGACATTGGGCGCCGCGACCGGCGGACCATGGTCGTGGCCGTCCCCCTCGCCATGGCCATCCGCATCGGCGGTCGGCAGGCTGGGCTCGCCTTCGCTCTCGCCACCCAGAAACTGGCTGTAGCGGCCGCGCAGGATTTTCTGGTCGTTGCCGATGCCGTTGGATTGCGACAGATATTTGTCGGCCGACAGGCTGCGCTTGCGCTTCAGCAGCGCCTCGGCATCGATGATGATCTGGCGCTGGCTGCGGAAATAGGCCGGCAAGGTGGTGTTGACCATGCCCTGCAGGCCGCCGCTCTCGGGGGCCTTGGCCGCGGGCCAGCGCAAGATGACGCTGGGGCCGCGCACCTCCTGCGGCGATGGCGCGCGATTGTCGCGCACGATGATCTGCACCACCATGTCGCCACCGGCCGAAAAGCCAAGCGCGCCGAAATCGAGGCTCGGGGCAAAGCGCCGGTCGCGCGCCGGGCCGGAGCCGGACACGGCAATCTCGCGTTCGGTGAAGCGGATATTCTCCCCCTCGCCGATCGCCAAAGTGATGCGCAGCCGGGCGGTGGCGGCAACGCCATAATCGTCGGTCGCGGCGAAGACGGGCGTCCAGCTACGCTGGCCCGGCGCCACCATATTGAGGCTGGCGGCGGGCGCGATCAGCTTCACCTGCGGCAGCGCATCGGCGACGCCATCGATCCGGTGCAGCGGCGGCAGCGGGCCGCGCCCGGATGCCGGGTCGACGCGATAGAGGAAGGAGGCATCGAGCGTGCGGCTGGCGATCCAGTGATCGCCATCGCGGCGCAGCGCAATGCCCGCCCCGCCCAGCGGCAGCAGCGCGGGCGCGCTTGCCTGCGGGTCGAAGCGGAAGGTCCATTCGAGCCGTGACCCGAGCGGCGCGCGCGCATCGAGCTTCGCCTCGTCGCGCAGCGGCAGGCCGGTATAAGCGGGCGGAATGATGCGCATATTCTGGGCGACCAGACGCGGGATACCGGGCTTTGCGGCGATGCCCTCGGCAGCGGGTGCCAGCACGACGGGTTTGTCGCTACCGCGCGGCCAGAACAGCAGGGCCACGATGCCGAGCAGGGCCACGGTCCAGAGTGCCAAGATCGCGCGGCGCGACCAGTCCGGCGCCAGATCCTGCGGCACGCCCTGCCCTAGCCGCTGGTCAAGGCGGGATCGTTGCAGCCGCTGCAGCGGCCCCAAGCCCTGCGGATCGGCGAAGATCAGCGCGCTGCTATCCTCCAGATCGGCGCGGCTGGCGTCGAGGCGGCGGACCAGCCAGGCCTGGTCGAAGCGCCGGGCGCGACGGATGATGAGGGCGCCGAGCAGGCCGGCGCCGAGCAGCAGCAGGATTGCGGCCGGCACAAGTCCGGTCAAGCGCCAGACCAGCGCACTCGCCAGCAGCAGGATCGGCAGGCCGAGCAACAGCGTGTCGAGCCGCGCGCGCCGGCGGCTGGGCGTCAGCCAGGTCGAGAGCAGGGCATCGGCGCTCATGGCGCGATCGCCCGGTTGCGGCTGGTGGCGAACCAGCGTTCGACCAGCAGCAGCGCCGCGATCAGCAGCGCCAGCCAAGGGCGCAGCTCGGCCGGCGGTTGCGGATAGGCGCGTCCGCCGGTGAGTGGCGCATAGGCGGCGGCATCGGCACGCTGCGACGCCATGCTGGGCTGCTGGATCAGCGCGCGCAGACGGGCGGGGAAGTCGGCCTCCAGCAATTGTGGCATCTGTGCCGGCTGTAATGGGCGGGTGAAGCGGAGCAGGCGGCCCTTGCCGATCGGCATGACCTCCACCAGCGGCCGGGCAAGATCATCCTGCCACAGGGGTGCGAGCGTCGTGCCCTGGGGCAGCAGCGCATCGGATGCGACGATCGCCTGCCCGCCCTGCGCAATCCACCCCTGCAGCGCTTCCGGCAGACTGCCCGCGCTCATCCAGAACAAGATCTTGTCCGACGGCGGCAGTGCGGCGTTGAGCGGGCCGCTGTCGACATCGGCCGGCTTGCCTGCGGGTTGCCAGGCAAGTGCAGCGGCATTGAGGTAACGCACTCCGGCAGCATGGCCCGCGTCGGCGCGGATCGCGATCGACGGCACCTTCACCGGCATCGGCTTGCCCGCCGGCATCGCGCCGGGGACGATGCGCCAGTCGACCTTGCGCGACAGGCGCGGCCGCTCCGCATCGGCGCCCTGGATCATCTGCGGCACGATGATGGTGAGCGGCGCGCCCTGCGGCAGGTCCGCGTCCAGCTGGCGCATCAGACTGCCGAGCGGGATGGCTTCGGCCGTGATCGGCTTGCCCGGTTCGACGCGGGGATAGCCGGGCGCCAGCCAATGTGCCCTGCCCTCGGCCAGCGCCTTGTCATCCACCGCCGCCGGATCGACGCCGGGCGTCAGCGCCACATAAGCCTGCTTGCTCGCCGCGCCGAACAGCACCGGATGGGCCAGCCACAGCACGACCAGCGCCAGCAGGGCGAGGCGCAGGGCGAGCAACAGCCATTCGTCGAACCGTAGCCGGGACCGGGGCTTGGGCTTCTGCCGCAGCCAGCGCAGCGCGGCGAAATCGGTCGGCAATTGCTCGCTGCGCCGGGCGATATGGATCGCGAGCGGGATCAGCAGCGCCAGCAGGCCGGCCAGCGCGGCGGGGAGCAGCAAGGCGGGCGTCATGAATATTCGGCCGCGTCATGGGCGCCGAACAGGCGGCGCAGCGGCATATCGATCGGCTCGTCCAGCACATGGGTCGCACGGCGGATGCCGACCGCATCGAGACGCGCATGCAACTCCGCCCGCGCCTC
Organism: Sphingobium sp. MP9-4; assembly: GCF_005281675.1. Lineage (NCBI taxonomy): Bacteria > Pseudomonadati > Pseudomonadota > Alphaproteobacteria > Sphingomonadales > Sphingobiaceae > Sphingobium > Sphingobium sp. MP9-4. The sequence goes on from NZ_LUFI01000104.1 coordinate 4,397, forward strand.
GCCGAAGCGGCGCAGAAATTCGGCGCGCAGCGCGGCGCCGTCGCCCAGCAGTTCCTCGCCGGTTTCCGAGTCGCGGAAGCGATAGCCGCCGTCGAACGGGAAATCGCGTTCACCCACGGTCAGCATCTCGATCACCAGAACCTCGCGCCCGGCCGCCGACAGCTTCTCGACCAGATCGATCGCGCCCGGCTCAAAACAATCGCTGAGCAAAATCACCAGATCATGCGCGCCGATCCGTTCCCAGACCGGCCCCAATTGCGCTTCGACGGCAAAGCCCCCTTCGGCCCGTAGCGGGAGCATGTCGAGCAGCAGCCGGTCGCGCTGGCGCAGGCCGGTGGCGGGCGGCAACAGCCGCAGCCCAGCGTCGGACAGCGCCATCCAGCCGAAACGATCGCCCTGCTGCATCGCCAGTTCGGCGATGCTGGCAGCAATCCCCTTGGCCGCATCTAGACGGCCATAATCGGGGCGACCGGCGTCCGCCTGCCCCATCGAGGCGCTGGCATCGGTCAATATCCAGACCGCGACCGGGCTTTCCCGTTCGGCCTCGCGGACGAAGAATTTGTCCGACCGGGCATAGAGTTTCCAGTCGATCTGGCGCAGCTCGTCGCCCGGCTCATAGGCACGATATTGCGCGAACTCCAGGCCCGCTCCCCGGCTATGGCTGTGATGCAGGCCCAGCCCATGCGATCCCACCGCCCGGCGCGTGAGCAGGCGCAGGCTTTTGAGCCGGCTGCGCACATCTGGGGGAATGAAATCGGCCATGGCGTTGTGTCCGGATCAGCCGAGCGGCACGGCGCGGACGAGCGCGGCGACGACATCGTCGGCGCTCTTCCCTTCGGCTTCGGCGGCGAAGGACAGCAGCAGGCGGTGGCGCATCACCGGCCCGGCCAGCGCGACGATATCCTCGCGCGTCGCCGCCAGACGGCCCTGCAGCAGCGCACGCGCCTTGGCCGCCAGGATCAGCGACTGGCCGGCACGTGGCCCCGCGCCCCATTTCACATATTTGCGGATCTCGTCCGGCGCGCCCTCGCCGGGACGGCTGGCGCGCACGATCCGCGTCACCCAGCGCAGCAGATCCTCGCCGAAATGCACGTCGCGCACCAGCTTCTGCAGCGCCAGCACCTCCTCGCCCTGCATCACCGCCGGCACCGCGCCCGGCTTGGCGCCGGTGGTCTGGGCGAGAATGTCATGCTCTTCCTGCTCGGTCGGATAATCGACGCGGACATGGAGGAGGAAGCGGTCCAGCTGCGCCTCAGGCAGCGGATAGGTGCCGGCCTGTTCCAGCGGGTTCTGCGTCGCCAGCACGAAGAAGGGCGATGGCAGCTGATAGGTGGTGCCGCCATAGCTGACGGTCCGTTCCTGCATCGCCTCCAGCAGCGCCGCCTGGGTCTTGGGTGGGGTGCGGTTGAGTTCGTCGGCGAGCAGCAGGTTGGTGAAGACCGGCCCCTTCTGGAAGCGGAAGCTGCGATGGCCGGTGCCATGATCCTCCTCCAGCAATTCGGTGCCGAGAATGTCACTGGGCATCAGGTCGGGAGTGAACTGTACCCGGCGGAAGTCGAGCTTCAGCGCCTCGCCGAGCGAGCGGACCAGCAATGTCTTGCCCAGGCCCGGCACCCCTTCGAGCAGGCAATGGCCGCCGGCGAGCAGGCCGATCAGCAACTGCTCGACCACGGCCCCCTGCCCCACGATCGCCTGGCCGATCGCCGCGCGCAATTCGCCCAGGCGCGCCAGTTTCTGCTGGATTTCCGCTTCGCTGATATCGGTCATTCCTGTTTCCTTATTGTCGGCTTTCGGCCACCAAATTCCTCCCCTGCAAGGGGAGGTGGCAGGCCGCAGGCCTGACGGAGGGGGGGCCCCCTCACGATAGCTTCACACCCCTCCACCGGCTTCGCCGGTCCCCCTCCCCTTCACAGGGGAGGAATGATGACGCCACCGTCACGACGACAGCGCATACATCACGATATTGACCGCGAACTTGGTATTATCCTCGGCCAGGAAGCGCTTGTTGCGCCAGTCATAGTCCCACTCGCAGCCATAATCCTTGTTGCTGTAGAGAACGCCCAGGCGGCCATTGACCTCTATACCCTTGAGATAATCATGGACCAGATCGTCGCCCCAGCCATTCAGCTCCAGCGCGGTATTGGGCGGCCCGTCGAACTTGAAGAAGCTGCGATAGACCGGATGGGTCTTTGGCAGCGTCTTCAAGCCTTTGGGGCCGAAAATCTTGGCCATCTGCGCCTCGAACGAGCGGGCGAACAGGCCGTCTATGTCATGGTTGCAATCATCCACCAGGACGAAGCCGCCATTGCGGACATAGCGCTCGAAATTGCGCCGCTCGGCCTCCGAAAATTCGACCAGCTTGTGCCCCGCCATGTAGCAGAAGGGCGCGGTCAGCATCTTCGGGTCCGAAAGGGCGATGGCATGCTCCTTCGGATCGACCCGCAGCGTCGTATAATCGATCAGCGAGGTGATGAGGTTGGACGGCATGCGCTGGTCGACATCCCAGTCGCCCGAGTCATAGCGCAGCCGCGTGAACCAGAAATCATAGCCTCCCGCGGCGGCAAGCGGACGGGCCAGCATTGCGCCAGCCAGACCGCCCGCCATCAACCGAAGAAACTCGCCGCGTGTCATCACATCCAATCACATAGGGATTTGCATGATCCTCCCCTGGAAGGGGAGGTGGCTGGCGAAGCCAGACGGAGGGGTGTCCCGCTATCGATAGGGTGACACCCCCCCACCATTGCTTCGCAATGGTCCCCCTCCCCTTCACAGGGGAGGATCATGCACAGCTCAAACCGTCACACCGCGTCCGACAGCGAGGTGAAGGTGAAGTCGCGCAGCTTCATCGGCGGCACGACGATATTCATCGACACTTCGTCCGGCGGCACGCGGACCGGGCGACCCAGCTCTTCGACATTGTTGAGCATGATCACCGGGCTTTCGTTGAACCGGAAATTCTTGATCGGATATTTAATCTGGCCGTTCTCGACATAGAAGGTGCCGTCGCGGGTCAGGCCGGTCAGCAGCACGGTCTGCGGGTCGACCATGCGGATATACCAGGTGCGGGTGACGAGCACGCCGCGCTCGGTCGAGCGGACCAGGTCGGCGGTGGTCTTGGTGCCGCCGGTCATCAATATATTGCCCATCTGACCGATCGCAGGCTTGCCCTGCTTGCTCGCCCAGTAGCGGCTGTAGTTAAGGTTGGTGACCTTGCCGTCCTTGACCATGTCGACGCGCTGGCGCGCGAGGCCATCATCGTCCCAGGGCAGGCAGGGCGCGACCGGATCCCATGGGTCGGTGTAGAAATTGACCTGCGGCCCGAACACCTGTTCGCCCAGCTTGTTGCCGCCGCCCTTCTTCGACAGGAAGCTGCGGCCCTCGTCCGCCTCGCGCGCGCCGAAGAAATAGAACATGAAGCCGATCAGGCCGGCGGCCGCCATCGGTTCCAGGATCACGGTATATTTGCCCGGCTCCAGCGCCTTCGCCTCGGACGAGGCCGATGCCTTGCGCATCGCGATCTGGATATCGCTGTCCGCTTTGAAGCGGGTGGCGTCCTGCGTGTCGGTGCCGACCCAGCCGGAACCCCGGCCATCCTCGGTCCGGACGGTGCAGGTATAATCCAGCATGGTCGAGCGCTGATAGCCGAAATTGCCCTTGCTGTTGGCGATCGCGACGAAGCTCTGATTATCCTCCAGATAGCCGGCCGCGATCAGCTTCTGCGACTTGCAGGCGGTGATCGAGGTCGACGCCACCTGGGCGCGATATTCGGGCGTAATGTCGGCGGTCGACTGAGCGAAGGTCGGGCTGGCCTTGTAAGCCTGCCTGTCCACCGCCGGCATGAATTCCGGATTGTCCGGGGCCAGATTGGCCAGCGTTTCGGCCCGGCGCACCACCCGTTCCAGCGAGGCGTCGTCAAACTGGTTGATGGTGGCGGTGCCGACCTTCTTGCCATAGGCGACCTGGACCGCCAGTTCGATATCGTCGGTGAGGCCCGCGGTCGACACGTCGTTGCGGGCAAAGCGGATATTGCCCTGGATCTTGCCGGTTAGTTGCGCGGTGCACTCGTCGGCCTTCGACAGGGCGACGACCTTGGTCAGGATGGCCTTGGCCTGCGCTTCGGTAAGGATGCTCATTTTTCTGTCTCCCTAAGCGATCAGCCGAGCGAACGCGCGGTGTTGATGACGTTGATACCGTTGAAGCGCGCGGTCGAAGACCCGTGCGACACGGCGGAGACCTGGGCCGGCTGGCCCTTGCCGTCGAAGAAGGAGCCACCCAGGCGATAGTCGCTCTGGTCGCAGACGCCGACGCAGGCATTCCAGAATTCCGGGGTGCGGATCTGGTAGGCGACATCCTCGATCTGCTGGGTAATCTTGCCGTTCTTGATCTCGTAGAAGAGCTGGCCGCCAAACTGGGCGTTGTAGCGCTGCTGGTCGATCGAGAAGCTGCCGTCGCCAATGATGTAGATGCCGTCCTCGACACCGGAAATCATGTCCGCGACACTCTGCTTGGTCTTGCCCGGTTCCAGGCTGACATTGGCCATGCGCTGGAACTGCACATTGGACCAGCTGTCGGCATAGGCGCAGCCGTCCGATTCCTTCTTGCCTTCGATATGGGCCTGGTCACGGATTGCCTGATAGCCGACCAGCTTGCCGTCGCGGATCAGATCCCACTTCTTGGTCTTCACGCCTTCGTCATCATAGGCGACGGCGCCCAGGCTGCCGGGCTGGACCTTGTCGGCGACGATGTTCACCTTGTCGCTGCCATATTGGAAATGGGCCTGCAGCTTGTCCATCGTGGCGAAGCTGGTGCCGGCATAATTGGCTTCATAGCCCAGCACGCGGTCCAGTTCGAGCGGATGGCCGACGGATTCGTGGATGGTCAGCCAGGTGTGCGACGGGTCGAGCACCAGGTCATATTTGCCCGGCTTGACCGACGGCGCCTTGAGCTTCGCGCGCGCCTGCTTGGCGGCGGCGATCGCGTCTTCCTTCATGTCATAGCTGTTGCCATAGACGGTGACGCCATTGGGCAGCATGGTCTTGCCGCTGGCGGCGCCGTCGAGATATTCGAAGCCCAGGCCCATCGGCGAGGACAGCCCCTCACGCGTGCGGAACTTGCCGCTGGTCTTGTCGACCGCAGTGACCGTCATCGGTGCCCAGATGCGGTGGACATCCTGGTCGATATAGCTGCCATCGGTGCTGGCGAAATATTTCTGCTCATTGACCAGGAACAGGATCGAATTGACGAAGTCGGCGCCCGCTTCCATCGCGGCGGCGTTCACGCCCATCAGCAGGTCGACCTTGTCCTTGATCGGCACGGCCATGCTGTTCTTGACGATCGGCGTCTTCCAGCTGACCTCGCCCGCGCCCTTGACCGGGGCGAGCTGGACCGGCGCGCTCTGCTGCGGCGCATTGGCCTTGGCGATGGCGACTGCCTGCTGCGCAGCCTTGGCGACCGCTTCCTTGCTCAGCTCATTGGTGGCGGCAAAGCCCCAGGCGCCATTGGCGAGAACGCGGATGCCGACACCGGTGGATTCGGTGTTGACGATATTCTCGACATTCTTTTCGCGGGTGATGACGAACTGGCGCAGATAGCGGCCGACGCGCACGTCACAATAGCTGGCGCCGGCGCTCTTGGCCGCGTTCATCGCGGCGTCGGCCAGCCCCTTCTTGAAGCCGACATCGAGCGCGCTGTTCAGATCCTCTGCTGCAATGACCTTGCCGAAAAAGGACGGCAGGACAAGCCCGCCGACACCCATGGTGCCAAAGGCCAGGAAGTCGCGTCTATGCAAGATAGCCTCCACTGGAATGCCCGCAGATCGCGGGTCTGTCTTGTCGCGAAGGCCACCCCCTTGGCACCCCCCGCGTGAATGGCGCGGATCATTGCGAGCCGGACAGATGAGGTCAAACGGCTTTTCCGGGCGACAGGGCGTGGCATGCGGGGTTTCGACCAAAGGGCAACCAGCGCCGACGAACGACATGTGCGGCGAGCCAGCATCCGCACGCGCGGCGTGACGGCTATAGATTCGCTATAATTGCCAGTCAGTTAGCGATAGTCAAAACGGGCAGCAGGCTCAGGCGTCGGCCCAGCGGCGCAGCAGATTATGATAGACGCCGGTCAGGCGGATCACCTGCGCATCGTCATGGCCGCGATCGAGCGCCAGTTGCTGGATCGAACTGTCGAGATCGAACAGCATCTGGCGCGCGGCGTCGTCGCGGATCATCGACTGCATCCAGAAGAAGCTGGCGACGCGCCGGCCCTGCGTCACCGGTTCGACCCGATGCAGCGAGGAGGAGGGATAGAGCACCGCCTGCCCCGCCGGCAACTTCACCTGCTGCACGCCGAAATTAGTCTCGATCGTCAGTTCGCCACCCTCATAGCTTTCCGGCTCTTCCAGAAACACGGTGATCGACAGGTCGGACCGGACACGAAAGCCGGTGCCGGCCTGGATGCGCACGGCATTGTCGACATGGGTGCCGAACGCCTGCCCGCCGGCATAGCTGTTGAACAGAGGCGGAAAGATCTTGAGCGGCAGCGCTGCGGCGATGAACAGGGGCGATCGACCGAGTGCATCGAGGATCATCTGCCCCGCCTGGCGCGCTTCCGGCGCGCTTTCGGGCAATTGCAGGTTGCGCTTGGCGAGCGCCGACTGATGGCCGGAGGTGACATTGCCATCGACCCATTGCGCCGCATCGATCAGCGCGCGGATGTGGGCGACGCCGGCGGCATCGATCAGGTCGGGAATGACGATCAGCATGAAGGATACTCCGGGGCGGGATGGCCTGGGCCTGCGGTCGGGCGAGGCGCGCCGGTGAGGCGCTGTCTGTCAGGCCCTGTTTGTCAGGCCTTGTCGGTGCGGATGACGAAGGGGATTTCGACCACGCCCTTCACCCGCACGGCCTGACCGTCACGGACGATCGGGCGCCAGCGCCAATGCTTGACCGCATCGCGCGCGGCATCATCCAGTCGCGCGAAGCCGCTGCTGCGGGCGATGCCGATGCTCTCGACGCCACCGTCGGTGCCGACCACCAGCGCCAGCACGACCGTGCCCTGCTCGCGCTTGCGCCGGCTGTCGATCGGATAGCGGGGCGGCTTGCCCGACACCATCTGCGCGCCGATATCGCCGGCCTGCACGACCGAGGGCGCCGCAGCAGCCATGACCGGCGCGGCAGGTGCCGGCGGCGATGGCGGGGCCGACACCGCGACCGGCGATGGCGCGGGGACCGGATCGGGCGTGGTAGCGATCTGCACCGGCGGCACCGGCGTCTGGACGATCGGCGGCGGCGCCACGACCTGCGGCTGGGATGGCGGCGGCGGGGGCGCTTCGGCGGCGGGCGGTGGCGGGGGTGGCGACAGGTTCACCACCGTCAGCTTCGCCTCTTCGGCCCGGACGACATGATTGCGCACCTGGATCAGCGCGCCGATCAGCAGCGCATGCACGACCAGGATGGCGGCAATGGCGGGCAGGTTCGGACCGCGCCGGGCGCCATAGCGTTCGGCTGGAACAGCGATGGCACGCCCGCTGGCAACGGGCATCGGACGATCGTCACCGACATCGGCGAAATCGGTCGCATAGACCTCCGCCCTGCCCTGTGCCGCCTGCAGCATTGCCCGTCCTCCGTCCGTCAGCCTAGGTCCGCGATACAGCGGACCATAATGCGAATCAATTTCATTCGCAGCGCCCTAGCCTATTTCGCCCCGGCGCAGAAGTGCGGAAGAAACGCTATAGCAATAAGGGAAAGAGGCGGGAGACGCTCAGCCTTGCGGAAAATCCTGTGTCCGGACGCGGGCAAAGAGCCAGCAGCGGATCGCGCTGGCCAGATTGGGGGGATCGTCGGCCGCCATCCGCGTCACGTCGATCCGGGCGATCAGCGCATTGATCGGCAATTCGGCCTCGGCAGCCGCTTCACGCAGCGCCTGCCAGAAAATCGGCTCCAGGCTGATCGCGGTCTGGTGCCCGGCAATGGTCACGCTGCGCTTGACCGGAGGGGCAAAGGGCGACGCCCCGGACGCGGCTGCGCCATCGGAAGCGTCGCCCTTGGCCATCAATACATGTGCTGGCCGCCGTTGATCGACAGCGTGCTGCCGGTCACGAAGCCGCCTTCGTCGCTGCAGAAGAAGGCGACGCCACGGGCGATCTCATGCGCCTGACCCAGACGGCCGACCGGGATCTTGGCGACGATCTTTTCCAGCACCGGTGCCGGCACGGCGGCGACCATGTCGGTGTCGATATAGCCGGGCGCGATCGCATTGACGGTGACGCCATATTTGGCGCCTTCCTGCGCCAGCGCCTTGGTGAAGCCATGGATGCCCGACTTGGCGGCGGCATAATTGACCTGGCCATATTGGCCGGCCTGGCCGTTGATCGAACCGATATTGACGATCCGGCCCCAGCCGCGCTCACGCATGCCGCCAAAGGTCGCCTTGGCCATGTTGAAGCAACCGCCAAGGTTGATGCGCATGACTTCGTTCCAGTCGTCGAAGCTCATCTTGGCTAGCACGCCGTCACGGGTGATGCCCGCATTGTTGACGACGATGTCGACCGGGCCGAGCGCTTCCGCCACCGCAGCACAACCGTCCAGGCAGGCCTGATGATCGCCGACGTCCCATTTGAAGCTGGCAATGCCGGTGGCGTCGGTGAAGGCCTTGGCCTTTTCCTCGTTGCCGGCATAGTTGGCGGCAACCGTATATCCCATTTCCTTGAGTGCCAGGCTGATGGCTTCCCCGATACCGCGGGTTCCGCCGGTCACGATCGCTACTCTCGACATGCGCCTGTCCTCTCCTGTGCTAGACCCTCTGGTCCACCCATCCTGAAAGCTCGCGGCCGACCAGCCGCTGGTAGAGGGTGATAGCTTCGGGGGATGCGTTTAGACAGGGCAAAAAGGCAAATTTTTCGCCACCTTCCGCTAAAAAAACTTCTTTCGCGCGAAGCCCGATTTCCTCTAGGGTTTCCAGACAATCTGCCGAAAATCCGGGTGTCACGACAGCAATGTTCCGGACACCTTCCTTCACCAATCTGGTGAGCGTCGCTTCGGTCTCCGGTTCCAGCCATTTGGCCCGGCCGAAACGCGACTGGAAGCTCATATGGACGGGCAGGTCCATCGCCGCATCGAGCAGCCGGACTGTCTCCACCGACTGGTGATAATAGGGGTCGCCCAGTTTCAGCGTCCGTTCCGGCATGCCATGGAAACTGGCGAGCAGCGCATCGGGCCTGAAGTCGAGCTGCGCCAGATGGCCGTCGATCGACGCCTTCAACGCGGCGATATAGTCGGGATCGGCATAATAAGGCGGCAGGGTGCGGATCGCCGGCTGCAGCCGCATGTCGGCCAGCGCGGCAAAGGCCTTGTCCAGCGCGGTCGCGGTGGTCGCGCCGGAATATTGGGGATAGAGCGGCGCCAGCAGGATGCGGTCGCACCCCTGCGCCGTCATCGCCTGGAGCCGGCTGGCGATCGACGGATTGCCATAGCGCATCGCCCAGTCGACGATCAGGTCCGGCCCCATCGCCTGCTGCAACGCCTCCGCCGTCTCGCGGGTATAGACCGCCAGCGGCGATCCGCCGGGCATCCACACCTGCTGATAGGCATGGGCCGACTTTTTCGGCCGCGTCGTCAGCACCGCGCCGCGCAGGATTGGTTGCCAGATGATCTGCGGAATTTCCACCACGCGCGGGTCGGACAGGAATTCCGCCAAATAACGGCGCACCGATGTGGCATCGGGCGCGTCGGGTGTGCCGAGATTGATCAGCAGCACGCCGACGCGCGATGGCGTGCGAGTGTCAACTTCGCTGTCAGGCATCAGCCATTTCCCATGATCGGCAGGCTGCGGAATCGCTGCCCGGTGACGGTGAAGAGCGCATTGGCGATCGCCGGCGCGGCAAGCGGTGCGCCAAGATCGGTGACGCCGGCCGGATCGGCCGTGCTGCGGATCAGCTCCACGCTGATCTCTCCTATGTCGCCCAGCCGCGGCAGGTTCATCCGCCCCAGCATCGCGCGCGTCGGCATGCCACCGGCGTAGGGCACCGACGCCCCCATCGCGAGCGCCAAGCCATGGATCAGCCCGCTTTCTATCTGCTGCCGCGCGATATCGGGATTGACCTGATCGCCGCAATCCACCGCCGCGACCATCCGCCGGACGCTGAGCTTGCTGCCCTCGATCCCCGCCTCGACCATCACGGCGGCATAGGCGCCGTTCATCATATGCGCGGCGATCCCCTGCCCGCTACCGGCAATGCCCCCCTGCCAGCCTCCCATCGCGGCCGCCGTGGAAAGACAATGGGCAAGGCGCGGATTGCCGCCCAGCATCTGGATGCGGAACGACATCGCCTCGATCCCCGCCAGATGGGCGAGTTCGTCAAGGAAGCATTCGGTGAAGAAGGCGCCATGGAGATGCGCATTGCCGCGCATGAAGCCGAGTGGCAGGCCAACGTCAGCGGGATAATGATCCACCGCCCAGTTCGGAATGGCATAGGGCGGCACCATGCCGGCCACCGCCAGCCGGGTCGCCTTGTCACCCGCTTCGGCGGCGGCCTCATGCGACAGCTTGCCATGAGCGATGCGCGACCAGGTCTGGGTCATGGCGCAGGGAGCCGCCACCTTGGCCAGCCAGCCTTCGACCATGCCACCACGGCCCAGCTTTGCCGCCATGCGGGCATGGGCCGGCGCGCCCGGCCGATCCTGAATCACATCCTCCAGCCGCGACCAGAGCAGTTGCACCGGACGACCGACATCGCGCGCGATCAGCGCCGCCTGCACGCCCGCCTCCCAATCCATATGCCGTCCGGTCGCGCCGCCGGCATGAAGTGGATAGAGCGTCACCGCACTGTCTGACAGGCCCAGCGCATCGGCGATCGCGGCGCGGGCCAGCGCGGGCGCCTGCGTCGCCATCCAGACCTCGGCGCCCTCCTCCGTCACCCGTGCCGTCGCGCACATCGGCTCCAGCGCCAGATGCAGGCCGGGATCCACCTGATATTCGCTGGCCAGGATCGTCGCCTTCTCGAACACCGGCAGCAGATCACCCTGCACATAGAGACGCCGGCCGGCATCCCCGGAAAAGGCATCCTCCAGCGCTGCATCGATGCGGCCGCTGTCGACCGGCGTGCCGCGCAGGGTGAAGCTGGGATCGATCAGGTCGAGCGCCCGGTTCGCCGCCCACCAGTTGGTGCCGACCGCCGCGATCCATCGCTCTGTGCGGACCAGTTTCAGGAAGCCGGTGACCTTCTGCGCCTCGGCATCGCGCGCATCCTTCAGCACGGCGTCGCCGATCGGCCCCTGCCGGATCGAGGCGAAGACCATGTCGGGCAGACGGATGTCGGCGGCGAAATTATGGCTGCCGTCGATCTTGGACGGGGTGTCGAGCCGCGGCAGATCCTGCCCGGTCAGCCGGCCGTCATTGCCCTGACGATAGGGCAGGATGTGGGGCAGGGTGAAACCGGCGGCATCCTCCACAACATCGCCCAGCCGCAGCTTGCGCTCGGCCCCGTCGGTGATGATGCCATTCTGGATGTCGCAGCTTTCCCAGGGCAAGCCCCAGCGCGCCGCCGCTGCCTTGCACAGCAGCACGCGCGCTGCCGCACCCGCCCTACGATAGGCGTCATGGAACATCGGCACCGACGTGCCCGCCCCGGTCAGCATCAGCCCGCTGCGCATCGCATATTGGTCGATCGCCCAGCTGCCGGCATCGCCCGCCACGCGGGTCCAGTCGCTTGCCAGCCAGTCACGCGCCAGCAGGCCGTTGGCATAGAGCGGGCTGATCGGCGCGCTCTGCACCGCGACGGTGCGCCAGTCGGCGCCAAGTTCGTCCGCCAAAATCTGCGGCAGGATGGTGGTCACCCCCTGCCCCATTTCGGTCTGCGGCACGATGGCGATCACCTGCCCGGCCCGATCGATCTTGAGGAAGGCGTCGAAAACCTGCTCGCCCGGCCCGACATTGAGATTGGGCCGATAGCTGCGCGGCCAGGCCGCCCAGGCCAGAACCAGTCCCGCTGCCGCGCCACCACCGACCAGTAGCGTGCGACGGCTCACACCTCTGTCGCTCAAACCTCTGTCTTTGCGTCGTTTCAACGGTGCCCGCGCCATGGCCTTGCTGATAGAGACGCTGGGCCGTGCTGCCTAGGGCTAATCCGCCGCGATCGGCGCAAGGCCAAGCCGCCGGATCTCGATCGCAGGGCAATAGTCCATCACGACCTTGAGCCCCGCCGCTTCGGCCCGCGCCGCGGCATCGGCATCGATCACCCCCAATTGCATCCAGACCGACTTGGCGCCGGCGGCGATCGCCTGGTCCACCACCTCGCCCGCGGCCTCGCTGCGCCGGAAGATGTCGACCATGTCGATCCGCACGCCGATGTCCGACAGCCGATCCCAGACGAATTCGCCATGGACATGTTCGCCGGCGATCTGCGGATTGACCGGCAGCACGCGATAGCCATGATCCTGCAGCGTCTTCATCACGCTGTAGCTCGGCCGGTCGGGGCGATCGGAAATGCCGACCAGCGCGATCGTCCGGGTTTCGTTGAGCAGATCGGCAATATCCTGCGCGGCGGTGAGCGGCATGGCGGTCCTCCTGTTCTGGTCCCGATATGGGCAGGGCGAAGGCGCGAACAAGGGGCCTGGCGCACGCCGCTCCTAACCAATTCCTAAGCAGCGTCCGGCTAGGCCCGGCAATGCGCGATTCGCGCCGGCCGGTGGGGACGGGCCGTATTCAGGGGGTCTGAGATGAAGTCTGTCGTCATTACCGCGCTTGCCATCATGTCCGCGACTGCCCAGCCATTGCTGGCACAGGCCGATGCGCCGCTGCCCGTCATGCAGCCGCCCGAGGCCAGTCCGGCCATGGTCCTGCCCGCCAACACCGCCATCATGCTGCGCATGAACAGCGAATTGTCCAGCAAAACCGCCAAGGAAGGGTCGATGTTCGACCTGTCGGTCGCCGATCCGGTGATGGTCGATGGCTATGTCGTCATCCCGATGAACGCCCGCGCCGTAGGCGAAGTGACCTGGCTGACCGGCAAGGGCGCGTTCGGCAAATCGGGCAAGATGAATATCGAACTGCGCTATATCGAAGTGGCCGGGCGCCGCATCCCGATCAAGGGCAGCTTCCGCCAGGAGGGCGAGGGCAATACCGCTGCGACCATCGGCGGCGTGATCGCAGCCGGCGTGTTCGCAGGCTTCATCACCGGCAAGACGGCGATCATCCCGGCCGGCCGGGAACTGCAGGCCTTCACCCAGAATGAGATCGCGCTGGCGCCGCCGCGCCGCCCCGCGCCCATGCTGGGCCAGCCGGCACCGATCCCCGCCAGCTATACGCCCGCACCCCGCGCTGCGCCGCTGCCGGCCGCCCGGCCAGCACCGCGTCGGTCGATGGTCGACCCGTCGCTGGAGATCAACGTCAAATAAGCCGGACTTGGTCGTGGCGCACCGCACGCGCCACGGCTAGACCCTGCCCATGTTCGATATTCGCAAAGACGATCTGAGCGGCGCACCGACCCGCGCGCTATTGGCCATCCATCTGGCTGGCATGCAGGCGGAATCGCCGCCAGAAAGCGTCTTCGCGCTCGACCTGTCAGGATTGCAGCAGCCAGGCATTTGCGTCTGGACCGCCTGGGATGGCGACAGCATCGCCGGCGTCGCCGCGCTGCGCGATCTGGGCGGCGGCCAGGGCGAACTCAAATCGATGCGCACCCATCCCGATCATCTGCGCCGGGGCGTGGCTGCAGCGCTGCTGCGCCATATCATCGGGCAGGCACGGCAGCGCGGCATGACCCGCCTCAGCCTGGAAACCGGCAGCGGCCCCGCCTTCGATCCGGCGCTGACGCTCTATCGCCGGCACGGCTTCGGCAATGGCGAGGCGTTCGGCGATTATCGCGCGAGCGCCTTCAACCAGTTCCTGCACCTCGGCCTCTGATCAGGCGGCCTTTGCCAGCCAGGCCGCGACCTTTTCGGCGACGGCGCGGAAGGCATCGGCATGCGGCCCTTCGCCGGCCGCCGGCGGATCACCCGCGTCGGAGCGCTTGCGAATGTCGATCGCCAGCGGAATGCGGCCGATGAAGGACAGGCCAAGCTCGCCCGCCGCCGCTTCCGCGCCACCGCAGCCGAACGGATCGGACACTTCGCCACAATGCGGGCAGGCATAGCCGGCCATATTCTCGACCAGTCCGATCATCGGCACCTGCGCCTGTTCGAACAGGCTGATGGCGCGGGTCGCGTCCATCAGTGCCAGATCCTGCGGCGTCGAGACGATGACGGCGCCGACCGGCTTGTGCTTCTGGAGCATGGTCAACTGAATGTCGCCAGTGCCCGGCGGCAGGTCGATGACCAGCAGGTCGGTGTCGCCCCAGTCGGCGTCGATCAACTGCCCCAGCGCATTGCCGACCATCGGCCCGCGCCAGGCCAGCGCCTTGCCCGGATCGACCAGATGCGCCATCGACAGCATCGGAATGCCGAGCGGGCTTTCGACCGGGAACAGGCGCTTCTCGCGCGCCTGCGGCTTCTGGTCCTCGCTGGCGAGCAGGCGGGCCTGCGACGGGCCGTAGATGTCGGCATCGACCAGACCGACCTTGTGACCCAGCCGCGACAAAGCGATGGCGAGATTGGCCGACAGGGTCGACTTGCCCACCCCGCCCTTGCCCGACGCCACGGCGATGATGCGCGGCGCGCGTCGCTCGGCGGTCATGGCAATGCGCACGTCGGTGACACCCGGCAGCATCAGGCCGCCCTCGCGGATGGCGGCCGCCACGGCATCGCGCCGTTCGGGCGCCAGACCGCCCACGTCGAGCGCCAGGGTCATGACGCCATCCTTCACCCGCGGCGCGCTGGCACGGCCATCGGTCAGCGTCTTCAGGCGGGCGGCAAAATCATCGATATCGGTCATGACTGGGCCCTCTAGGCAATAATCGTCGTTAAGGGCACTGTTTTTCGCGTGCAGCCATTCCTATAGAGATGACATGAGAAGATTATTCGGGTGGATGCCCGGCATCGCGAGCGCCATGGCCCAGGGTCCCTGGGGCGGCAAGGGTGACGGGCCTGAGGGCAATGACGGACCGGGCAAGAACGGGTCCGGCGGGGGCAGTGATGGCCCGCGCAATCCCTGGACCCAGCCCGGCAAGCCGGCCGGCGGCAAATCCCCCTCCGCAATCGAGGAATTGCTGCGCAAGAGCCGCGAAAGCTTTGGCCAGGGCGGCGGCTTCGGTAGCCTGCCGCCGCGCGCGAACGGCCGGGCGCTGTGGCCGATCGCCGTCGGCATTGTCGTCGTCCTGTGGCTGGTGCTGACCAGTTTCCACCGGGTCGGCCCGCAGGAACGCGGCGTCGTCACCCTGCTCGGCAAATATAGCCGCACCCTCTCGCCCGGCATCAGCCTGACCCTGCCCGCCCCGTTCGAGGCGGTGCGCACGGTCGATGTCGAGGAAATCCGCACGATCGACATCGGCTCGGCCAGCGCGGAGAGCGAAAATCTGGTGCTGACCGGCGACCAGAATATCGTCGACCTGGCCTATTCGGTGCGCTGGAACATCCGCAATCCCGAACTCTATCTGTTCCAGTTGGCCGACCCGGACGCATCGATCCGCGAAGTGGCGGAAAGCGCGATGCGTTCGGTGGTCGCCAGCGTCAGCCTGGACGATGCGCTGGGCGCGGGGCGCACCGAGATCGAGCAGCAGGTCGAACAGCGGATGCAGGAGATTCTCGACGGCTACAAGTCGGGCATCCGCGTCCAGGGCGTGGCGATCAAGCAGGCCGACCCGCCGGCTGCCGTCAACGATGCCTTCAAGGAAGTGTCGGCCGCGCAGCAGACCGCCCAGACCTATCTGAACGAGGCCCGTGCCGCCGCACAGCAGGTCACGGCCAAGGCGCAGGGCGAAGCCGCAGCCTTCGACAAGGTCTATGAACAATATCGGCTGGCACCCGACGTGACCCGCCGGCGCATGTATTACGAAACCATGGAGGGCGTCCTGTCCACCGTCGACAAGACGATCGTCGAAAGCGGCAACGTCACCCCCTTCCTGCCCCTTCCCGAACTCAAGCGGCGCGCCCAGGGGACACCCCAGTCGGCTGCCAATGCGACGGAGGAAGGCCAGTGAGCTTGCGCAATCCCATCGCCCTCGCCATCGGCGCGATCATCCTGCTGATCCTGGTCGGCAGCACCGTCACCATCGTGCCGGAAACCCGGCAGGGCGTGATCGTCCGCTTCGGCGAGCCCAAGCAGATCATCAACCGCTATCGTCCGAACGAGGATTTCGGCAAGACCGGCGCCGGCGTCATCCTGCGCGTGCCCTTCTTCGACCAGATCGTCTGGATCGACAAGCGCGTGCTCTCGGTCGAGATGGAGCGCCAGCAGGTGCTTTCGACCGATCAGTTGCGCCTGCAGGTCGATGCCTTTGCCCGCTATCGCATCGTCGATCCGCTACGCATGTATATTTCGGCCGGCAGCGAGGAAAAGGTGTCGGACGCCCTGCGCCCGATCCTGGGTTCGGCGCTGCGCAACGAATTGGGCAAGCGGCCTTTCGCCGCGCTGCTCAGCCCCGAACGCGGCCAGGTGATGCAGAATATCGAGGCCGGGCTTGACCGGGTCGCGCGCCAATATGGCGCCGAGATCGTCGACGTGCGGATCAAGCGCGCCGACCTGCCCGATGGCACGCCGCTGGAAAGCGCCTTCACCCGCATGCGCACCGCGCGCCAGCAAGAAGCGCTGACGATCCGCGCCCAGGGCCTGAAGCAGGCACAGATCATTCGCGCCGAGGCCGACGCCAATGCCGCCCGCATCTATGCGGAAAGCTTTGGCAAGGACGCGAATTTCTATGACTTCTATCGCGCCATGCAGGCCTATCGTTATACCTTCGCCCCGGATCGGGCGGGCGGCACGACGATGGTATTGTCGAAGGACAATGAGTTCCTGAAGCAGTTCCAGGGCCGCTAACAGCAGGTTTCAGGATCATTACGGAACCAGTGTCATTCAATATCGGTTAAGGCAGGGCGGCGCATCGATAAGGCTCCCCGAGAGTCCCGCCCTTCCCGCTCCCGAATTTCTGAAGAGGACCGTCACGAGTGCGTTACGCTTATGCCATCACCGGCGCCCTGCTGCTCGGCGGCACCGCCATCGCCGTCACGACCAGTTCCAATGTCGGCGCGCAGACCGCCCAGAATGAAGGCCTGCAGGCCGCTGCCCCCGCCGGCGCACCCGCCAGCCTGGCCGACATGGTCGAAAAGCTGCAGCCGGCCGTGGTCAACATCTCGACCAAGCAGCGCGTCACCGTGCAGAATCCCTTCGCCGGCACGCCCTTTGGCGACCTGTTCGGCCAGGGTGGCGGCGGCAAGCCGCAGACCCGCCAGGCCCAGTCGCTTGGCTCGGGCTTCCTGATCTCGGCCGATGGCTATATCGTGACCAATAATCACGTCGTGTCGGCCGGTGCGGAAGGCGCCAGCGTCGACAGCATCACGGTCACCATGACCAATAAGGAAGAATATCCCGCCAAGCTGGTCGGCCGCGATCCCGCAACCGACCTTGCGGTGCTGAAGATCGACGCGAAGAAGCCCCTGCCCTTCGTCAAGTTCGGCGACAGCACCAAGGCGCGCGTGGGTGACTGGGTCGTCGCGATCGGCAACCCCTTCGCCCTGTCGGGCACCGTGACCGCCGGCATCATCTCTGCCGTGCATCGCGGCACCGGTGGCACCTATGACAAGTTCATCCAGACCGACGCATCGATCAACCAAGGCAATAGCGGCGGCCCGATGTTCGACATGCGCGGCAACGTGATCGGCATCAACAGCCAGATCCTGTCGCCCTCGGGCGGCAATGTCGGCATCGGCTTCGCCATCCCCTCGGAACAGGCAGCGCCGATTGTCGACACGCTGCGCCAGGGCCAAAGCATCAAGCGCGGCTATCTGGGCGTGCAGATCAGCCCGCTGGGCGAGGATATGGCGGACTCGCTGGGCCTCGCGAAGAATCGCGGCGAGTTCGTGCAGGGCGTCGAGCCTGGCAAGGGCGCCGAAAAGGCCGGCATCAAGGCAGGCGACGTGATCGTCAGCGTCGCCGGTCAGGAAGTGACGCCGGACCAGAATCTGTCGTCGATCGTCGCCAACAGCAAGATCGGGTCGAGCGTGCCGATCGTGCTGCTGCGCAACGGCCAGCGCATGACCCTGAACGCGGTCGTGGGCGAGCGCCCGAGTGAAGACGAGCTCAATAATTTCGCCCAGCAGCAGGATGATGATTTCAGCCAGCAGGGCGACCAGGGCAGCGACACCCAGGCGGCCCAGAAGTCGCTGGGCATCTCCGCCATCCCGCTGACCCCCAGCATCACCCGCCAGCTGGGCGTTGCCGGCGACACCCGCGGCATCGTCATCACCGCAGTCGACGGATCGACCGACGCCGGCGCCAAGGGCCTGCGTCGCGGCGACGTGATCCTGTCGGCCAATAACCGGCCGGTGCTGACCCAGGCGGATCTGGATGCACAGGTGAAGGCGGTGTCGGCCCAGGGTCGCAACGCCATCCTGCTGCAGGTGCTGCGTCGCGGCCAGGCGCCGTTGTTCCTGCCCATCCGCCTGCGCGACAAGTAAGTCAGCGAAAGCGACAATCGTTACGGGCCGCGCTTGCCGGATTGCCTGCCTCCCTTCTAAGAAGGAGCAGACAGTCCGGCGGGCGCGGCCCGACCCGTTTTTGAGGAGCATAAGCCCATGAGCGACGGCATCTTCCTTGGTCTGGGCGCGCCCGAAAAGGACGGCGGCATCCCCCAATATCTGAACCTGCGCCGGGCCAATCGCCACGGCCTGATCGCCGGTGCGACCGGCACCGGCAAGACGGTGACGTTGCAGGGCATTGCCGAAAGCTTCTCGGCGCTTGGCGTCCCGGTGTTCGTGGCCGATGTGAAGGGCGACCTGTCGGGCATTTCGATGGCCGGTTCGCCGACCGCCAAAAATGCCGACAAGCTGGTATCGCGCGCCAAGGAAATCGGCATCGCCGATTACAGCTATGCCGACAATCCCGCGATCTTCTGGGATCTCTACGGCGAACAGGGCCATGCGATCCGCACCACGGTCAGCGAGATGGGACCGCTGCTGCTGGCCCGGCTGATGGGCCTTAACGACACGCAGGAAGGCGTGCTCAACATCGCCTTCAAATATGCCGATGAGGAAGGGCTGCTGCTGCTCGACCTGGGCGATCTGCAGGCCATGCTCGCCTATTGCGCGGAAAATGCCGATACGCTGTCGGCCCGCTTCGGCAATGTGACCAAGGCCAGCGTCGGCGCGATCCAGCGCCAGTTGCTCCAGCTCGAAACCCAGGGCGGCGACCATTTCTTCGGCGAGCCCGCGCTCGACATCCACGACTTCCTGAAGGTGGACGACAAGGGGCGCGGCTATGTGAACGTGCTTGCCGCCGACAAGCTGATGCAGAGCCCGAAGCTCTACGCCACCTTCCTGCTCTGGCTGCTGAGCGAATTGTTCGAGACGCTGCCCGAAGTGGGCGACCCCGAAAAGCCGGTGCTGGTCTTCTTCTTCGACGAGGCCCATCTGCTGTTCGACGACGCGCCGGCGGCATTGCAGGACAAGATCGAGCAGGTGGTGCGCCTGATCCGTTCCAAGGGCGTGGGCGTCTATTTCGTCACCCAGAACCCGATCGACATTCCCGAAGCCATTGCCGGCCAGCTCGGCAACCGGGTGCAGCATGCGCTGCGCGCCTTCACCCCGCGCGACCAGAAGGCGATCAAGGCAGCGGCCGACACCTTCCGCATCAACCCCGATCTCGACATCGAAACCGCGATCACCGAACTCGAGACCGGTGAAGCGCTGGTATCGCTGTTGCAGGAAGATGGCGCGCCCGGCGTGGTCCAGCGCACGCTGATCGCCCCGCCCCGTTCACGCCTGGGTCCGGTCGATGCCAAGGAGCGGGCGATCATCCAGTCGATCTCGCCCTGCGACGGCAAATATGACAATGCGGTCAACCGTGAATCCGCCGAGGAAATCCTGGCCGCGCGCGGCGAGGCCGCCGTTGCCGCTGCGCAGGCTGCCAAGGCTAAGGTCGAGGCCGACAAGGCCGCCGCCGCCCAGGCCAAGGTCGAGGCCAAGCAGCGCGAACAGGAGTTGAAGGAGCAGGCCCGGCGTGACGCCGCCGCCGCGCGCGAGGCGGCCAAGCCCAGCAGTCTCGACAAGGCGGTGCAGTCCGCCACCCGCTCAGCGGCGTCTTCGGTAGGCCGTCAGGTCGCCAATGAACTGGGCCGCGCCGTGTTCGGCGGATCAAGCCGCAAATCGTCGGGCGGCGGCATCGCCGGCCAGCTGGTGCGCGGCATATTGGGCAGCCTGTTCAAATAAGGATGGGCCAGTAACATGGACAACGGGCCGGTCGATTATGTCCGGCCCGTTGCTATCCGCCACGGGATAAGGCTAGAGCGCGGCCATGTCTTCCTCGGCTGCTGCACCCCACCCGCTCCATTTCGGCAATTTCCGCGCCTATCTGGTCGGCCGTTTCTGCGCCACGCTGGCGCAGTACAGCATGATGATCCTGCTTGCCTGGCAGGCCTATAATGTCGCGCGGGAGACGATGAGCACGGGCGAGGCATCGGCGCAGCTTGGCCTCATCGGCCTGGCGCAGTTCCTGCCGCTCTTCTTCCTGACGCCGGTGACCGGCTGGGTGGCCGATCATTTCGACCGGCGGATCATCACCCGGCTGACGCTGGCGCTGTTGATGCTCGCCGCAGCCGTGCTGGCCTTTGCCACCTATGAGGGCTGGGTCAGCCTGTCGCTGATATTTGGCATCGCGGTCATCGTCGGCATCGCCCGCGCGTTCAACGGGCCGGCCTATGGGGCATTGGCGCCCAATCTGGTGCCGCCCGCCGTGCTGCCGACCGCCATCGCCCTGTCGTCGGTCGCCTGGCAGACCGGCGACATCCTCGGCAAGGCGGTGGGCGGCTATGCCTATGCGATCGAGCCCTGGGCCGCCTATGCACTGTCGGCGGCCTTGTTCGGCGTCGGCCTCATATCGATGATGATGATCGGGCCGGTGCCCCAGCCGCCGCGCCAGCAGGGCCGCCATCCGATCCGCCAGATGATCGACGGCTTCACCTATCTCAAGAGCAATCGGCTGGTGCTGGCGACGATCACGCTGGACCTGTTCGCGGTATTGCTGGCCGGTGCGACCGCGCTGCTGCCCGTCTATGCCCGCGACATCCTGCATGTCGGGTCGACCGGCTATGGTCATCTGGCGATCGCGCCGGGGATCGGCGCGGCGCTGACCGCGCTCTGGTTCTCCTTCCGGCCGATGAAGACGCAGGTCGGCCTCAAGATGCTGGCGGCGGTCATCCTGTTCGGCCTGGCCACGATCGCGTTTGGTTGCACCGCCTTCCTGCCGCGCGACATCGCGGTGGAGGCCGGCATCGCAGCACTGATCGTGCTGGGCGGCGCCGACATGGTGTCGGTGTTCGTGCGCCAGTCGCTGGTGCAGTTGCACACGCCCGATGCGATGCGCGGCCGCGTCTCCAGCCTGTCGCAACTGACCATTTCCGCCTCCAATGAACTGGGCGAAGCGGAATCGGGCTTCCTTGCAGCGCTCGTTGGGCCTATCGCTGCGGTCATCGGGGGTGGCGTGGGCGCCATTCTCGTCACGATATTCTGGGCGCGGCTCTTTCCCGAACTGCGCCTTGCACGCACTTTCGACCCACCCGACTTAAGGGAGGCGGACATCAGCCAGGAGACGGCCCAATGAAAGCTGCCACTATTCTCGATACCATCGGCAATACCCCCCATGTCCGGGTCAACCGGCTGTTCGGGGACGCTGAAGTGTGGATCAAGTCGGAACGGTCGAACCCCGGCGGGTCGATCAAGGACCGCATCGCGCTGGCCATGATCGAGGCGGCCGAGGCATCGGGCGACCTGAAGCCGGGCGGCACCATCATCGAGCCAACGTCGGGCAATACCGGCGTGGGCCTGGCCATGGTGGCCGCGGTCAAGGGTTACAAGCTGATCCTGGTCATGCCCGAGAGCATGTCGATCGAACGCCGCCGGCTGATGCTGGCCTATGGCGCCAGTTTCGACCTGACCCCGCGCGAAAAGGGCATGAAGGGCGCGATCGAACGGGCGCTGGAACTGGTGTCGCAGACGCCCGATAGCTGGATGCCGCAGCAGTTCGAGAATCCCGCCAATATCGACGTGCATGTCCGCACCACCGCGCAGGAAATCATCACCGATTTCGCCGACGCGCCGATCGACGTGCTGATCAGCGGCGTGGGCACGGGCGGCCATATCACCGGCACCGCCGAGGTGCTGAAGAAGCAGTGGCCGAACCTTAAGGTCTATGCGGTCGAGCCGACCCTGTCGCCGGTCATCAGCGGCGGCCAGCCCGGCCCGCACCCGATCCAGGGCATTGGCGCCGGTTTCATCCCGGCGAACCTGCACACCCAGATTCTCGATGGCGTGATCCAGGTCGATCCGGCCGATGCGAAGGACTATGCACGTCGCGCCGCCAGCCAGGAAGGCATGCTGGTCGGCATCTCGTCGGGCGCCACGCTCGCCGCGATCGCGCAGAAGCTGAAGGAACTGCCCGCGGGCAGCCGCGTTCTGGGCTTCAATTATGACACCGGCGAACGCTATCTCTCGGTGCCCGACTTCCTGCCCGAATAAACGGCACAAAGCCTAGGGCATGACCGACGGCACTTTCCCTGACCGGCCACATCGCGCGATGTGGCTGATATGGCTGTTGCTGTTCGTCGGTCTGCCCATGGCGGTGGCCGGCTGGGAAAGCCGGCCGCGCGCTGGCGACGAGGCGGCGCAGGGCCGCCGGCTGGCGGCTGTAGCGGCCGCCCGTTTGCGCCGCCCCACAACGCCACCGCCCGCGGTCGAACCCGTCAAAGTTTTTGCACTCGGCCCCGAGCAGGCCCGCGACCTCAACGCCCAGATCCCCTTTTCGCGCGATCCCAATCCATCGGCCCGACCGTTCCTGTTCCGCGGATCGGAAAGCGACCTTGCCCGCGCCACGGACTGCCTGGCGGCGGCCCAGCTTTACGAAGCGGGCGACGATGCGGTCGGCGAGCAGGCGGTGGCACAGGTCGTGCTCAATCGCGTGCGCCACCCGGCCTTCCCCAAGACGGTCTGCGGCGTGGTGTTCCAGGGGCAGGAACGGACCACCGGCTGCCAGTTCACCTTCACCTGCGACGGCGCACTGGCCCGCACGCCATCCATCGGCGCCTGGGCACGGGCGCGGGAGATTGCCCGCGGCGCGCTGGCCGGCAAGGTGTTCAAGGCGGTCGGCTATGCCACCCATTATCATACCGACTGGGTCGTGCCCTATTGGAGCGGCAGTCTGGACAAGATCACCGCGGTCGGCACGCATCTGTTCTTTCGCTGGCGCGGCTGGTGGGGCACGCCGCCTGCCTTCCGCCTGGGCGAAGCCGGTGGCGAACCGCTAATCGCCCGCATCGCCCGCCTGTCCGCCGCGCATCAGGGCCTGCCGGGCAGCGGTCTTCCGGGCATGCCGCCGGTGCTGGCGACCGAAGCCGCCGACGCGCTGGCCGCCAGGCCGGAACGCGCCATCGGATCGGACTCACTGGGCAAGACGATCGGCGGCGTCCGACTGATCGCGATCGCACCGGGCGGACGCAGCTTCCTGGTCGAACTCAATCGCAGCAGCCCGCCGGAAAGCTGGCCCGCGCTGGCCGAGACCTTCTGTGCCGGCCGGCCCGAATGCCGGATCATGGGCTGGCGCGGCGGCGCCGTCCCGACCGGCCTGCCGCTCAACGACGCCCAGCTTGAGGCGATGAGCTTCGCCTATATCCATTATGTCGGCAACGGATTGCAGCGCGCACTGTGGAACTGCAGCCAGTTCCCCCGCCCGAGCAAGGCCGAATGCATGCGCCAGCGCGTGCCGACCGCGACGCCAGCGCCGCCGCCCGCGGCCGCCGTCGCGCCCTCGCTGGACGGGGTGCGGCGCAAGGAGCGGTTCGAGACGGTCAAGATTGCACCGGCCCC
The DNA here is from genome assembly GCF_005281675.1 of Sphingobium sp. MP9-4. Lineage (NCBI taxonomy): Bacteria > Pseudomonadati > Pseudomonadota > Alphaproteobacteria > Sphingomonadales > Sphingobiaceae > Sphingobium > Sphingobium sp. MP9-4. The sequence continues at coordinate 28,330 of NZ_LUFI01000104.1, forward strand.
ACCCGCCACGCCGCCGATCGTGACACCGAAGGTGACACCTGTAACGCCATCCGGCTCCTGATGCGGACGGCGCTGGCGGATTTCGCGCGTCATTACGTTATGGTATAAAATAACGACATTCATCGGGGGCAAGATGGTTACGCGGCGGGGCTTTATCGGACGGGCAGGCGGCGCACTGGGTGTCACTTTCGGTGTCAGCCTGGGGCTGGATGGCGCGGTTGCGGCCACGACCGGACCGTCAGATGGCTGGCCCGACGAGGCCCCCTTCCGCTTCGCCGGCGACATGGCGGATTTCGAGGCGGCACAGCGCGCACTGCTGCCCCTCTATGACGTGGAGCGGGATTTCGCGACCTTCGACGCGGCCTATTATGGGGTGATGACCCGGCCGGTGGCGGCCAGCTATCGCGCCTATTCGCAATGGGTGAACCGCAACAATTCGCTGTTCCTGCGCAATGCCGCGCCCGGCCATCCGCGCGACGCCGAGCTGGACCGGTCGCGCACGGCCGTGGCAAAGCTGCTCGGCGCGCAGACCGAGGAGATCGCGCTGTCGGGCGGCGGCACCGAGGCGCTCTATGCGCTGATCGCCAATTATGCGCTGCTCAAGGCCGGTGACGCCGTAATCTACGCCGATGTCGACTATGACGAGATGCAATATGCCTGCGACTATCTGGAGCAGAGCCGGGGCGCCCGCATTGTCCGCTTCAGCCTGCCCGAGCCGCATACGGAAGCGAATATCCTGGCGGCCTATGACAGGATCTTGAAGGAAACGCCGCGCGCGAAGCTGCTGCTGCTCACCCATTTGTCCAATCGCAACGGGCTGGTGCCCCCGGTCAAGGCGATCGTCGCCATGGCCAAGGCGCGCGGCGTCGACGTGATCCTGGACAGCGCCCAGGCGGTCGGTCACCTGCCCTTCACGGTCGAGGACACCGGCGCCGACTTCATCGGCTTCTCGCTGCACAAATGGCTGGCCGCGCCGCTCGGCACCGGCGGCATCTATATCCGCAAGGACCGGCTGCAGGACATTTCCCCCTGGCTCGGCAACCGCATCCATGGGCCGGAAGATATCCGCGCGCGCATCCCGACCGGCACGGTCGACTTCGCCGCCCGCCTGACCATCCCGCGCGCCATCGCGGTGCAGGATGCGATCGGACTGGAGGCCAAATATCGCCATCTCGTCCGGCTGCGCGACTATTGGGTCGAGCGGGTCCGCGACATCGCCGGACTGGAGATATTGGTGCCGCAGGAGGCCGACCGCTTCGGCGCCGTCACCGGTTTCCGCCTGCCCGGCATGAAGGGGCCGGATGGCGCCAAACAGGCCGCCAAGCTGTTCCTCGACAAATATCGCCTGCTGGTGGTGGCCAAGGCCGGGCTCGCATCCGGACCGGTGCTGCGCGTGACGCCTGCCCTGTTCAACAGCAGCGCCGAACTGGATCGGCTGGTCGCGGCGATCAGGGCGGAGCGGCATCTCTTCACCTGACCCCCTTCACAAAGCCGCCCCCTTTTCCTATATGGGCGGCTCGAAATCGGTTCGTTCCTGTCCTCCCCGGATGGGACGGTCCGTCCCCCTCATCGCTCGGGGTCCGGTTCGCATAGCGCACGAAACCGGCGGAATTGGGCGAGTTTGGCGGGCAACAAGACGCTGACAGTGCGGATCGGACAGTCCCGGCCCGCACTTTTTTGCGTGGAATATGGGGTGCGAATCACCCCGGATTCCAGAGCATCCGGACTGAATTTCCGCTGCAATGCGGAAAAACACGACGAACAGACGACAGGCAGGAACCGCATGGCGACCAAGGCTCTCCCAACGATCAACACCGGCGCGAAGAAGCGCATCCGCAAGGTGTTCGGCGACATCCACGAAGTGGTGCAGATGCCGAACCTGATCGAAGTTCAAAGGGAGAGCTACGAACAGTTCCTCCGTTCCAACCCGGCGATCGGCTATGTGTCGGGCCTGGAAAAGACCCTGCGCAGCGTCTTCCCGATCCGCGACTTCGCCGGCACCGCCGAAATGGACTTCGTCCATTATGAACTGGAAGACCCGAAGTTCGACGTCGAGGAATGCCGCCAGCGTGGCATCACCTATGCCGCGCCGATGCGCGTCACCCTGCGCCTGATCGTGTTCGAGGTCGATGCCGACACCGAAACCCGTTCGGTCCTCGATATCAAGGAGCAGGACGTGTACATGGGCGACATGCCGCTCATGACGCAGAACGGCACCTTCATCGTCAACGGCACCGAGCGCGTCATCGTGTCGCAGATGCACCGTTCGCCGGGCGTCCTGTTCGATCATGACCGTGGCAAGACCCATTCGTCGGGCAAATATCTGTTCGCTGCCCGCGTCATTCCCTACCGTGGTTCGTGGCTCGACTTCGAGTTCGACGCCAAGGACATCGTCAACGTGCGTATCGACCGCAAGCGCAAGCTGCCGGTCACCGCGCTGCTGTACGCGCTCGGCCTCACCGCCGAGGAAATCCTGGGCCAGTTCTACAACAAGGTGACCTTCGTCCGTGGCGAAGGCGGCTGGCAGATCCCCTACACCGCCGAAGCCTGGCGCGGCCTGAAGCCCGCGTTCGACATCGTCGACGCCAAGTCGGGCGAAGTCGTGTTCGCCGCCGGCCACAAGATCAGCCCGCGCGCTGCCAACAAGGCGGAGAAGGATGGCCTGGCCACCCTGCTGATCCCGACCGAGGAAGTCTATGGCCGCTACAGCGCCTATGACCTGATCAACGAGAAGACCGGCGAAATCTACATCGAGGCCGGCGACGAAGTCAGCCCCGAAAACCTCGAAAAGCTGGACAAGGCGGGCATCGACCGCCTGGAACTGCTGGACATCGACCATGTCACCACCGGCCCCTGGATCCGCAATACGCTCAAGGCCGACAAGGCCGAAGAACGCGACCAGGCCCTGAGCGACATCTATCGCGTCATGCGCCCCGGCGAGCCGCCGACGAAGGAAACCGCCGAAGCGCTGTTCGCCGGCCTGTTCTTCGATCCGGAACGCTATGACCTCTCTGCGGTCGGCCGCGTGAAGATGAACATGCGCCTCGACCTGGATGCCGAGGACACCGTCACCACCCTGCGCGTCGAGGACATCCTGGCCGTCGTCAAGGAACTGGTGAACCTGAAGGACGGCAAGGGCGAGATCGACGATATCGACAATCTCGGCAACCGTCGCGTCCGCTCGGTCGGCGAACTGCTGGAAAACCAGTATCGCGTCGGCCTTCTGCGCATGGAACGTGCAGTCAAGGAACGCATGAGCTCGGTCGACGTGTCGACCGTGATGCCGAACGACCTGATCAACGCGAAGCCTGCCGTGGCCGCGGTGCGTGAATTCTTCGGCAGCTCGCAGCTGTCGCAGTTCATGGACCAGACCAACCCGCTGTCGGAAGTCACCCACAAGCGCCGCGTGTCGGCCCTTGGGCCGGGTGGTCTGACCCGTGAGCGCGCCGGCTTCGAAGTCCGCGACGTTCACCCGACCCATTATGGCCGTATCTGCCCGATTGAAACGCCCGAAGGCCCGAACATCGGTCTGATCAACTCGCTGGCCACCTTCAGCCGCGTGAACAAGTACGGCTTCATCGAAACGCCGTATCGCAAGGTGATCGACGGCAAGGTGACCAACGACGTCGTCTATCTGTCGGCGATGGAAGAGGCCAAGCACACGATCGCGCAGGCCAACGCCGAAACCAATGCCGACGGCACGCTGGCGGAAGACCTGATCTCCGCCCGTGAAGCCGGCGAATTCCTGATGGCGCCGCGCGACAACATCACCCTGATGGACGTCAGCCCCAAGCAGCTGGTGTCGGTCGCGGCCTCGCTCATTCCGTTCCTGGAAAATGACGACGCCAACCGCGCCCTCATGGGATCTAACATGCAGCGTCAGGCGGTGCCGCTGGTCCGTGCCGAGGCGCCGTTCGTCGGTACCGGCATGGAAGGCACCGTGGCCCGTGACTCGGGCGCGGCGATCGCTGCCAAGCGCGCCGGCATCATCGACCAGGTCGACGCGACCCGTATCGTGATCCGCGCCACCGGCGATGTCGAACCCGGCCAGTCGGGCGTCGACATCTACACGCTGCAGAAGTTCCAGCGCTCCAACCAGGACACCTGCATCAACCAGCGTCCGCTGGTGAAGGTGGGCGAACTGGTGCAGGCCGGCGACGTCATCGCCGACGGCCCGTCGACCGAGTTCGGCGAGCTGGCGCTGGGCCGCAACGTGCTTGTCGCGTTCATGCCCTGGAACGGCTACAACTACGAAGACTCCATCCTGATCTCCGAGCGGATCGTGAAGGATGACGTCTTCACCTCGATCCATATCGAGGAGTTCGAGGTCATGGCCCGCGACACCAAGCTGGGTCCGGAAGATATCACCCGCGACATTCCGAATGTCGGTGAAGAAGCGCTGCGCAACCTCGACGAGGCTGGCATCGTGTACATCGGCGCCGAAGTGGAGCCGGGCGACATCCTGGTCGGCAAGATCACCCCCAAGGGTGAATCGCCGATGACCCCGGAAGAAAAGCTGCTCCGCGCGATCTTCGGTGAGAAGGCAAGCGACGTGCGCGACACGTCCCTGCGCCTGCCGCCGGGCGTTGCCGGTACCGTCGTCGAAGTCCGCGTGTTCAACCGTCACGGCATCGACAAGGACGAACGCGCCATGGCGATCGAGCGGGAGGAAATCGACCGTCTCGCCAAGGACCGTGAAGACGAACGCGGCATCCTCAACCGTGCGACCTTCAACCGTCTGCAGGAAATGCTGATCGGCCAGACCGCCACTGCCGCGCCCAAGGGCGTCAAGAAGGGCGTTGTGATCGACGAGGCTCTGCTGGGCGAAGTCGAGCGTCACGAATGGTGGAAGTTCGCGGTCGAGGACGATGTCCGTCAGACCGGCATCGAAGCCGTTAAGGCGCAGTATGACGAAGCGGTGAAGCTGATCGTCGAGAAGTTCGAGGATCGCGTCGACAAGCTGCAGCGCGGCGACGAGCTGCCGCCGGGCGTGCTGAAGATGGTCAAGGTGTTCGTCGCGGTGAAGCGCAAGCTGCAGCCGGGCGACAAGATGGCCGGCCGTCACGGTAACAAGGGTATCATCAGCCGCATCCTGCCGGCCGAAGACATGCCCTTCCTGGAAGACGGCACCCCCGTCGACTTCGTGCTGAACCCGCTGGGCGTGCCGTCGCGCATGAACGTCGGTCAGATCTTCGAAACCCATCTGGGCTGGGCCGCACGCGGCCTGGGCGCCCAGATCGGCCAGGCTCTGGATGCATGGCGTGAAGCCAATCCGAACCCCGAGGCGGGCCAGCCCCCCGAGGCGGTGAAGGAACTGCTCAAGACGATCTATGGCGACAATTATGTCGCCGAAATCGAGGCACGCAGCCCCGAGCAGATCGTCGAGCTGGCGCAGAATGTCCGTGCAGGCGTGCCGATGGCCACGCCGGTGTTCGACGGTGCCGTCGAATCCGACGTGTCGGCGATGCTGAAGCTGGCAGGCCTGGACGAATCCGGTCAGGTTTCGCTGTTCGACGGCCGTACCGGCGACGTGTTCGACCGCAAGGTGACCGTTGGCTACAAGTATGTCCTGAAGCTGCATCACCTGGTCGACGACAAGATCCACGCACGTTCCATCGGCCCCTACTCGCTCGTCACCCAGCAGCCGCTGGGCGGTAAGGCGCAGTTCGGTGGCCAGCGCTTTGGTGAAATGGAAGTGTGGGCGCTCCAGGCTTATGGCGCCGCCTACACGCTGCAGGAAATGCTGACGGTGAAGTCGGACGACGTGGTCGGCCGCACCAAGGTCTATGAGGCGATCGTCAAGGGCGACGACACGTTCGAGGCCGGCATTCCCGAAAGCTTCAACGTGCTGGTCAAGGAAATGCGTTCGCTGGGCCTCAACGTCGAACTCGCCGCGATGGACGAGATTGACGACGACGGCATGGCGGCTGCGGCGGAATAAGGGATGCGCGGGCGCTGCTCCGGCAGCGCCCCCTCCCCTGCTTCGCCCGAAAATTACACCCTCTAGAGGGACTTGAGATATGAACGAACTGACGAACTTCGCCAATCCGATCCAGAAGCCGGAAACCTTCGACCAGATCCAGATTGGCCTCGCCTCCCCGGAGCGCATCCGCAGCTGGTCCTTCGGCGAAATCAAGAAGCCGGAAACCATCAACTATCGCACGTTCAAGCCCGAGCGTGACGGCCTGTTCTGCGCCCGCATCTTTGGTCCGATCAAGGACTATGAGTGCCTGTGCGGCAAGTACAAGCGCATGAAGTACAAGGGCATCGTCTGCGAAAAGTGCGGCGTGGAAGTGACCGTGTCGAAGGTCCGCCGCGAGCGCATGGGCCATATCGAACTGGCCGCACCGGTTGCCCACATCTGGTTCCTGAAGTCGCTGCCCTCGCGCATCGGCCTGCTGCTCGACATGCAGCTCAAGCAGCTTGAGCGCGTCCTCTATTTCGAAAGCTATATCGTCACCGAGCCGGGCCTGACCCCGCTGGAGAAGTATCAGCTGCTGACCGAGGACGAACTGCTCGACGCGCAGGATGAATATGGCGAGGACGCCTTCTCGGCCGGCATCGGCGCCGAAGCCGTCAAGCAGATGCTGATGGATCTCGACCTGGAAGGCGAGAAGCAGGCGCTGCTGGACGAGCTGGCTGTCACCAAGTCGGAACTGAAGCCCAAGAAGATCATCAAGCGCCTGAAGGTCGTCGAGAGCTTCCTGGAATCGGGCAACCGCCCCGAATGGATGATCCTGGACGTCGTGCCGGTCATCCCGCCGGAACTGCGCCCGCTGGTGCCGCTGGACGGCGGCCGCTTCGCGACCTCGGATCTCAACGATCTGTATCGCCGCGTCATCAACCGCAACAACCGCCTGAAGCGCCTGATGGAGCTGCGCGCGCCGGACATCATCGTCCGCAACGAAAAGCGCATGCTGCAGGAAGCCGTTGACGCCCTGTTCGATAACGGCCGTCGCGGCCGTGTCATCACCGGTGCCAACAAGCGTCCGCTCAAGTCGCTGTCCGACATGCTCAAGGGCAAGCAGGGCCGCTTCCGTCAGAACCTGCTCGGCAAGCGCGTCGACTATTCGGGTCGTTCGGTCATCGTGACCGGTCCGGAACTCAAGCTGCATCAGTGCGGCCTGCCCAAGAAGATGGCGCTCGAACTGTTCAAGCCCTTCATCTACGCCCGCCTCGACGCCAAGGGTCTGTCCATGACCCTGAAGCAGGCGAAAAAGTGGGTCGAGAAGGAGCGCAAGGAAGTCTGGGACATCCTCGACGAAGTCATTCGCGAGCACCCGGTCATGCTGAACCGCGCGCCGACGCTCCACCGCCTCGGCATCCAGGCGTTCGAGCCCGTGCTGATCGAAGGCAAGGCGATCCAGCTGCACCCGCTCGTCTGCTCGGCCTTCAACGCCGACTTCGACGGTGACCAGATGGCCGTCCACGTTCCGCTCTCGCTGGAAGCCCAGCTGGAAGCGCGCGTGCTGATGATGTCGACCAACAACATCCTGTCGCCCGCCAACGGCAAGCCGATCATCGTTCCCTCGCAGGACATGGTCCTGGGTATCTATTACCTGTCGATGGAACGCGAAGGCGAGCCGGGCGAAGGCATGCTGCTGTCCGACATGCAGGAGGTCCATCAGGCCCTCTATGCCAAGGCGGTCACCCTGCACTCGAAGATCATCAGCCGCGTGCCGCAGACCGACGAAAATGGTCAGCAGTATATGAAGCGCTTCGAGACCACGCCGGGTCGCATGCTGCTGGGCGAATGCCTGCCCAAGTCGCACAAGGTGCCCTTCGACGTCGTCAACCGCCTTCTGACCAAGAAGGAAATCGGTGACGTCATCGACCAGGTCTATCGTCACACCGGCCAGAAGGACACGGTGCTGTTCGCCGACGCCATCATGTCGCTGGGCTTCCGCCACGCGTTCCAGGCCGGCATCAGCTTCGGCAAGGACGACATGGTCATCCCCGACAGCAAGGTGACGATGGTCGACGAGACCAAGGCACTGGTGGCGGATTATGAGCAGCAGTATCAGGACGGTCTGATCACGCAGCAGGAAAAGTACAACAAGGTGATCGACGCCTGGAGCCGTTGCGGCGACCAGGTCGCGAACGCCATGATGGACGAGATCCGTGCCCAGCCCAAGGATCCCAAGACCGGCCGTCTGGCGCCGATCAACTCGATCTACATGATGGCGCACTCGGGTGCCCGTGGTTCGCAGGCCCAGATGAAGCAGCTGGCCGGCATGCGCGGCCTGATGGCCAAGCCGTCGGGCGAGATCATCGAAACGCCGATCATCTCGAACTTCAAGGAAGGTCTGACCGTTCTTGAATATTTCAACTCGACCCACGGTGCCCGTAAGGGTCTGGCCGACACCGCGCTCAAGACGGCAAACTCGGGTTACCTGACCCGCCGTCTGGTCGACGTGTCGCAGGACTGCACCATCGTCGAGGATGATTGCGGCACCGAAAAGGCGCTGGAGATGAAGGCCATCGTACAGGGTGGTTCGGTCATCGCCTCGCTGGGCGAGCGCATTCTGGGCCGTACCACGGCGCAGGATATCGTCGACAGCAAGGATGGCACCGTCATCATCCCGATCGGCACCCTGCTGGACGAAGCCATGATCACCCAGATCGAGGCGATCGGCACGCAGGCCGTGAAGATCCGCAGCCCGCTGATCTGCGAAAGCCGGATGGGCGTTTGCGGCAAGTGCTACGGCCGTGACCTCGCCCGTGGTACGCCGGTGAACATCGGTGAGGCGGTCGGCGTCATCGCGGCACAGTCCATCGGTGAACCGGGCACGCAGCTGACCATGCGTACCTTCCACATCGGCGGCGCGGCGAACTTCAACGAAACGTCGAACCTGGAAGCCCTGTCGGACGGCACGATCGAGCTGCGCGACATGCCGACCATCACCGACAAGAATGGCCGTCGCCTGTCGCTGGCCCGTAACGGCGAAGTCGCGATCATCGACAGCGAAGGTCGCGAACGCGAAACGCACCGCCTGCCTTATGGTGCCACCATCCTGTTCGCAGATGGCGATGCCGTGAAGAAGGGCGATCGCTTCGCCGAGTGGGATCCGTTCACCATGCCGGTGATCACGGAAAAGCCGGGTATCGTTAAGTATGTCGACCTGATCGACAACAAGACGCTGACCGAACAGACCGACGAAGCCACCGGCATCGCACAGCGCGTTGTCATCGAGCATCGTGGTGCCGCCCGGACGAAGGAAGATCTGCGTCCGCGTCTGACCCTGATGGACGACAATAGCGGTGAAGCCGCCCGCTACATGCTGGCGGTCGGTGCGACCCTGTCGGTCGACGATGGTGCAGAGGTTCAGGCCGGTGACGTGCTGGCGCGTGTCAGCCGTGAAGCGGCCAAGACCCGCGACATCACCGGTGGTCTGCCGCGCGTTGCCGAGTTGTTCGAAGCCCGCAAGCCCAAGGACAATGCCATCATTGCCAAGGTCTCGGGCCGCGTGCAGTTCCTCAAGGATTACAAGGCGAAGCGCAAGATCGCCATCAATCCCGAGGATGGCGGCGAGCCGGTCGAATATCTGATCCCCAAGAGCAAGGTGATCGACGTTCAGGAAGGCGACTACGTGAAGCGTGGCGACAACCTGATCGGTGGTTCGCCCGATCCGCACGACATTCTGGAAGTGCTCGGCATCGAGCCGCTGGCCGAATATCTGGTCGCCGAAATCCAGGAAGTCTATCGCTTGCAGGGCGTGAAGATCAACGACAAGCACATCGAGACGATCGTTCGTCAGATGCTGCAGAAGGTCGAGATCATCGAGTCCGGCGACACCACCCTGCTGGTGGGCGAGCAGGTCGACCGCGAGGAAATGGACGAGATCAACAGCAAGCTGCAGCCGGGCTTCGCCCCCGCTGCCGGCAAGCCGGTGCTGCTCGGCATCACCAAGGCCTCGCTGCAGACCCGTTCGTTCATCTCGGCGGCGTCCTTCCAGGAAACCACCCGCGTCCTCACGGAAGCGGCGGTCCAGGGCAAGAAGGACACGCTGGTTGGCCTGAAGGAAAACGTCATCGTCGGCCGCCTCATCCCGGCGGGCACCGGTGCCGGCATGAACCGCCTGCGCGTTGCCGCCTCGTCGCGTGACGCGGCGATGCGGGCCGCGCTGCGCGCTTCGGCTCAGGTCGACCTGATCGCGCCGAAGAGCGCGGCCGAGGAACATGCGGCCGAACTGGCCCAGGGTCCGGAAGCCGCGATCGGCGACGATCCGCTGGGTGCCGTGCAGGGTGATGATTTCACCACGCAGGACATGGACTGACTTTGAAAAGGCGGGAGCCGCTTCCTACATGGGGAGCGGCTCCCAGCCCGGTTTTGAGAGAGACCGACATATTGCCCGCCGGATCAGCGATGATCCGGCGGGCTTTTCTTTGTCCGGTAAAGGCAGCCGGTCGGCGATCAGAAGGATCGACAAAAAACTGCGGAAAGGCTGCACAAAGCGCTTGACCGACTCTGAATCCCCGCCTATCTGCGGCCTCCCAAGCGGGGCAAGCCCTGCTGATGATGCCCGATCCTCTAATGGTAAGAGAGCGGACTCTGACTCCGTCAATCAAGGTTCGAATCCTTGTCGGGCATCCAAATATTCCCCCATCAGATAAAAACTGACCAGCGATGATGTTGCACGCCCTATGGACGTAGGCGGCCATCATCCCTATATACCGGTCGGTATGGAAATCACGGCAACACAGAGTGGCAGGGGCCGCCCGCGGGAGTTCGATCCCGAGGAAGCCCTGGCGGCTGCGCTTCAGGTCTTCTGGCGGCGCGGCTATGAAGGCGCATCGCTGGCGGAACTGACCGAGGCGATGGGCATCACCAAGCCCAGCCTCTATGCCTGTTTCGGCAACAAGGAAGCCCTATTCCGCAAGGCCCTCGACCTCTATGAGCGCGACAAGCTCTGCTATGTGAAGTCGTCGCTGGAGGCACCGACCGCCAAGGCCGTGGCCGAGCGCATGCTGCGCGGATCGCTGGCGATCCAGACCGGCAACAAAGATCCCCAGGGGTGCATGGGCGTCATCAGTTCGGTCGGTGGCACCGCCCATTCCGAATGTATCCGCGACGAAGTGCTGGCCCGCCGTGCCTCGTCCGACCGCGCCCTGCTCGACCGGTTCGAACGCGCCCAGGCAGAGGGCGACCTGCCCGCCGGAGTCGAGCCCCAGGCGCTCGCCTGTTATCTCTCGACCGTGATCCAGGGCATGGCCGTTCAGGCCGGTGCCGGTGTTCCGCGCGATCGGCTGGAGCAGCTGATCGACACCACCCTCACCATGTGGCCGAGCAAATAGCGGAATTTATTTCGCTTTTGCAGCGATGCGGGTCTTGAAATTGCCGCACTGCAAATAAAATACCTCCCGGTACAAAAAGACGGTTGACGGGACAGCCCCCGTTAATATATACCATACGGTACACAATGATGCTGGGTGTGTAGCCCAGGGAGGTCATCATGCAGCAATTCCACCATCGGCGCTGTCGACGATAGCGTCACCCAAAGGGGCGGTTTCCCGGTAACGGGTTCCTCCTGATTCATCATCTTTGCGCCCTCTTCGCGACGGTTTGTGCCGTTCGCGCCGCAAGGACGCATGCCCGCATCTTCGGGCGAGTTTTTCGGGACGCGATCCGCGCTTTTCCGCGTGGAGCCGTGCGCCCGCTTCAGATCGCAGGAAGGAACAAGCCTTGGCTTTCCTTGATTTCGCCCAGGCACTTGCCGGTCCGCAGATGGCGGTCGGCGCCACCCGCCCCACTCCCGCCGTACCCGCCATCAGTGTTGAGGCCCAGGCAACCAGCTTTTCCGCCCAGGAATGGCAGATCGTCGACCTTGCCCGCACCGACGGCTTGCGCTCGCTGCGCGGCCCCGGTTCTTTCGCCCGTCTGCGCAAGTGGATCTGGGGCGAGGAACATAGCCCCACCCTGGCCAGCGAACGGCTGGAGGCACTGCGCCGCCTGGCCGTCGAGGCTTGGCACAAGGGCTATGCCGTGTCGCTTTCCGCCCTCGCCGCCTTCCGCGCGGCCGGCTTTTCCACCGCGCAGCTCGAATTGCTGCTCGCCACCATCAGCGCGGGCCGCACCGCCCGCGCCCCCCGGAGCTAATCCATGAACCAGTTCACCAAGATCACAGCCGACGGCAGCGCGTCGGACGTTCACGCGCCACCGGGCAACCGCTGGTCGCGCAAGCATTGCGGCATCGCTGCCATCGCCCTCATCGCCCTGTTCGGCATCGGCTGGAAGCTGGTCGACCGCCCGTCCGCCCAGGCCGCGGCCGCCCCGCTGGCGGCGGTCGGCGTTTCCGCGCCGCTCGCCCGCAGCGTGACGCAGTGGGATGATTATGTCGGCCGCTTCGCCCCCAGCCAGACGGTCGAGATCCGCCCCCGCGTATCGGGCGCGGTGACCGCCATCCACTTCCGCGACGGCGATTTCGTCCGTCAGGGGCAGTTGCTCTTCACCATCGACCAGCGTCCTTTCCAGGCCGCCCTGGCCGAAGCGCGCGCCAGCGTCGCGTCCGCCCGAAGCGAGCTGCTGCTGGCCCAGAATGATTATGGCCGCGTCCAGCGGCTGACCGGCGACGAAGCCGTGTCGGCGAGCGAAGTGGACTCGCTCCGCTCGCGTCTGCAGGCGGCACAGGCCGCCCTGGCCGCCGCGCAGGCCCGCGAACGCAGCCGGGCACTGGATGTAGAATTCACCCAGGTCCGCGCCCCGATCTCCGGCCGCGTGTCGGATCGCCGCGTCGACATCGGCAATCTGGTCTCGGGCGGAGAAGGCAGCACCGCGTCGCTGCTGACCACGGTCAACAAGCTCGATCCGATCTATTTCAACTTCGACGCCTCCGAAGCGCTCTATCTCAAGTCGCAGCGCGACAAGGAGAATGGCGGCGCGGTCGAGGTGCGGTTGCAGGATGAGGCGGACTATAACCACAAGGGCCGCCTGGACTTCACCGACAATGGGCTCGATCCCCGGTCGGGCACGATCCGCATTCGCGCAGTCTTCGACAATCCGGGCAATTTCCTGACCCCCGGCCTGTTCGGCAATATGCGCCTGGCCAATGGCGGCAAGGCCAATGCCCTGCTGGTCCCGGACGAGGCGATCCAGTCCGACCAGGCACGCAAGACCGTGCTGGTGGTGGACAAGGAGGACAGCGTCGCGGTGAAGCCGGTCGAGCTTGGCCCGATCGTCGACGGGCTGCGCATCATCCGCAGCGGCCTCGATCCCAAGGACCGGGTGATCGTGACCAATCTCCAGGCAGCGATGCCCGGTGCCAAGGTTGCGGTGAAGCCGGCCCGGATCACCCCGACCCCGGCGCCCGTCACGCCGGTCGACAGCGCCGCCCCGGTCGCCGCCCAGGCCACCTTCGCCCGGTAATTGCCCTCTCCTCCGTTCGGGCTGAGCGAAGTCGAAGCCTTCCACTGAGCCGCAGGCGAAGTGGCTTCGCTTCGCTCAGCCGGGCCCTTCGACAAGCTCAGGGCGAACGGAATGAGAGGTCGACCTGATATTCCCTGCCCGTGATCCGGCCTAGCCGGATCGCGCGGTATCCCTTTCGCCTTTCGCAAAGGACGATCCGATGCGTTTCTCCCGTTTCTTCATCGACCGGCCGATCTTCGCCGCCGTCATCGCGGTGGTCATCACCGTGGTCGGTGCGCTCGCCTTTATCGGCCTGCCGGTGTCCCAATATCCCGACATCGTGCCGCCCACGGTCACCGTGTCCGCCCAATATCCCGGCGCATCGGCCGAAACGGTCGCGTCGACCGTGGCCGCGCCGATCGAACAGGAAATCAACGGCGTCGACGACATGCTCTATCAGAGCAGCCAGTCGACCGGCGATGGCAAGGTCGTCATCACCGTTACCTTCAAGATCGGCACCGACCTGGATGCCGCGCAGGTTCTGGTGCAGAACCGCGTCGCCGTCGCCATCCCCCGCCTGCCCGAAGAGGTGCAGCGGCTGGGCGTCGTGACCCGCAAGACCACGCCCGAATTCCTGATGGTCGTGAACCTGCAGTCACCCGACGGCACCTATGACCGCGACTATATCTCCAACTATGCCCTGACCCAGGTGCGCGACCGGCTCGCCCGGCTGGACGGCGTGGGCGACGTGCAGCTGTTCGGTTCGCGCGACTATGCGATGCGCATCTGGATCGATCCCGATCGTGCCGCCGCGCTGGACCTGACCGCCGGAGAGATCGTCTCCGCCCTGCGGGCACAGAATGTCCAGGTATCGGCCGGCTCGATCGGCCAGCCGCCCTATGACCGGGGCGAGGCTTTCCAGCTTGGCGTCGAGATGCAGGGCCGCCTGACCACGCCCGATCAGTTTTCCGACATCGTGATCCGTTCGGACGCCGATGGCCACCAGGTGCGCGTGCGCGATGTCGCCCGCGTTGAACTGGGCGCGCAGGATTATGGCACCAACACCTATCTGTCGAACAAGCCGACGGTCGTCATCGCGACGATGCAGCGCCCCGGCTCCAACGCGCTCGACGCGGCGGAGAAGGTCAAGGCGGAGATGGAGCAACTGTCCAAGCGCTTCCCCAAGGGCCTGGAATATAGCATCATCTACAACCCCACCGAATTTATCAGTCAGTCGATCGACGCCGTCTATCACACGCTGTTCGAAGCGGTGATCCTGGTTGTCCTCGTCATCCTCATCTTCCTGCAGAACTGGCGCGCGGCGGTCATCCCGATCATCGCGATCCCGGTCTCGCTGATCGGCACGGCCACGATGCTGGCGGCAGTGGGCTATTCGCTCAATAACCTGTCGCTGTTCGGCCTTGTGCTGGCGATCGGCATCGTCGTCGACGACGCGATCGTCGTGGTGGAGAATGTCGAACGCAATATCGAAAATGGCATGAGCCCGCTGCAGGCGGCGCGCGTGTCGATGGACGAAGTGTCGACCGCGCTGATCGCGATCGTGCTGGTGCTGTGCGCCGTGTTCGTGCCAACCCTGTTCATCACCGGCATTTCCGGTGCCTTCTACCAGCAGTTCGCGGTCACCATCTCGACCGCGACGGTCATCTCGCTGATCCTTTCGCTCACCTTGTCGCCGGCTGCAGCCGCCCTGCTGCTGAAGCCCAAGCATGGCGCCCATGATCTCGACAATGCGCCGCGCTGGCGCCAGGTCGCGGCCAAGGCGGCGGATCGCTTCAACCAGGGCTTTGATCGGATGAGCGCGGGCTATGCGCGCCTCACCCGCTTCCTCGTCGCCCGGCCCAAGAAGATGCTGCTGACCTATGCCGGCCTGATCGCCGCCACCATCGCCCTGTTCTGGGTGACGCCCGGCGGCTTCATCCCGGCGCAGGATCAGGGTTATTTCCTGGCCGTCGTCCAGCTGCCCTCGGGCGCATCGCTGGAGCGCACCGACAAGGTGACGCGCGAGGTCGCGGCGAAGATCCTGCCGATCAAGGGGCTGCGCGGTGCGGTGATGTTCGCCGGCTTCCACGGCCCCTCGCAGACGCAGGCGCCCAACAGCGCGGCGATCTACTTCCCGTTCAAGAGCTTTGCCGAGCGCAAGGCGGAAGGCGCCACCTATACTGGCATCATGGATCAGGCGAACAAGGCGGTTGCGGGCTATGACAAGGCGCGCATCCTGCTGGTGCCGCCGCCGCTGATCCAGGGCATTGGCTCGGCCGGTGGTTATCGCCTGATGCTGGAGGACCGGGAGGATCGCGGCTATGCGGAACTCAACAAGGTCGCCGGCGAACTGATCGGCAAGGCCAATCAGAGCCCAAGCCTGGCACAGGTCTACACCCTGTTCGACGTCGGCACCCCCCGCATCTTCGCGGATGTCGATCGCCGCAAGGCCGACCTGCTGGGTGTGCCGCCCGAGCGCGTGTTCGAAGCGATGCAGGTCTATCTCGGCTCTGCCTTCGTCAACGACTTCAACCTGCTCGGTCGCACCTATCGCGTGACCGCCCAGGCCGATGCCGAACATCGCGGCACCGTGGCCGACATCGCCAACCTGAAGACCCGGTCGAACAGCGGCCAGATGGTGCCGATCGGTTCGGTCTCCACCTTCCGCGACAAGACCGGCCCCTATCGCGTGGTCCGCTACAATCTGCTGCCCGCGGTGGAAATCGATGGCGACACGGCACCGGGCTATTCGTCGGGCCAGTCGCTGAGCACGATGGAGAAGCTCGCCGACGCCGCCCCTGCCGGCTATGCCAGCGAATGGACCGGCGTTGCCTATCAGCAGATCAGTGCCGGCAATACCGCAGGCATCGTCTTCGGCATGGCGGTCTTCTTCGTCTTCCTGGTGCTGGCGGCGCAATATGAAAGCCTGACCTTGCCGCTGTCGATCATCCTGATCGTGCCGATGTGCCTGTTCGCGGCCATGCTGGGCGTGAACCTGCGCGGGATGGACAACAACATCCTGACGCAGATCGGTCTGGTCGTGCTGATCGCGCTCGCGGCGAAGAACGCCATCCTGGTGGTCGAATTCGCCAAGCAGGCGGAAGAGGAACAGGGGCTGAGCCCGGTCGAAGCCGCCGTCCAGGCTGCCCAGACCCGTCTGCGCCCGATCCTGATGACCAGCTTCGCCTTCATCCTGGGGGCGGTGCCGCTGGTGATCGCCAACGGAGCCGGTGCGGAACTGCGCCAGGCGCTGGGCACGGCGGTCTTCTTCGGCATGACCGGCGTGACGGCCTTCGGCCTGCTCTTCACCCCCACCTTCTATGTCGTGTGCCGTGCGCTGGGCGATCGTTTCGCCCGCCGCCGGCGCCCGGAAGCCGATGATGCCGCTGCATTGCAGCCGGCTGAATGAGGACAAAAGCCATGACAAGGAACCTGATTGCCCTGTTGCTCGGCGCCAGTGCCCTGACGGCCTGCGCCGCCGGGCCGGATTACAAGGCCCCCGCCACCCCGACCACGGCGGCCGCCCCCTTCATCGGGGCAGCGAACCCGGCGGTCGCCCAGAGCGCCGCCGACGACCATTGGTGGCGGCTCTATAACGACCCGCTGCTCGACGGGCTGGTCGGCGATGCGCTGAAGGCCAATACCGACATCCGCGTCGCCGTCGCCCGACTGGAACGTGCCCGCGCCCAGTTGCGCGGCGCCCGGTCCGACCGGCTGCCTAGCACCAATATCAGCGGCTCCCCGACCTATGGCCGGGTGTCGCAGGCCCAGACCCTGCCCGGCATGGACCGGGAAAACTGGACCGTCGATATGGGGCTGGACGTCGCCTATGAGGTCGACCTGTTCGGCCGGGTGAAGCGCAGCATAGAGGCCGCGCGCGGCGATGTCGGCGCGGCCCAGGCCGATGCCGATGCGGTCCGGGTTGCCGTCGTCGCCGATACGGTGCGCGCCTATGTCGACGCCACCGCCTCGGCCCAGCGGCTTGCCGTCGCGAAGGAAACGGTCGACCTGCTCGACAAGTCGATCCGCATCACCAGCGCCCGCTTCGACGCCGGCCGGTCCGACCGGCTGGATGTTATCCGAGTGACGACACTGCGCGAACAGCAGCAGGCGTTGATCCCCAATCTGGTCGCCGATCGCAATGCCGCCCTGTTCCGGCTGGCGACGCTGACCGGCCGGACGCCGCAGGAGTTGCCCGCGTCCGTCCAGAACGCGACCGTGACACCGAATGTGACACAGCCGATCCCGGTCGGCGACGGCCAGGCACTGCTGGCGCGGCGGCCGGACGTGCGCGCGGCCGAACGGCGGCTGGCGGCCGACACAGCGCGGGTCGGCGTGGCCACCGCCGACCTCTATCCGCGCATCACGCTGGGCGGATCGATCGGCACCACGGCGGTCGGCGGCGGCAATCTGTTTGGCGCCGGACCGCTCAACTTCCTGCTGGGGCCGCTGATCAGTTGGGCCTTCCCCAATCAGGAAGCCAATCGGGCAAAGATCGCGGCGGCAAAGGCGGATGGCGACGGATCGCTTGCCGCCTTTGACGGCACGGTGCTGCAGGCGCTGGAGGAAACCGAGACGGCGCTGTCCACCTACGCCAATGCGCTGGAGCGGCGGGCGACGCTGCAATCGGCGCGGGACGAGGCGGCTCGGGCTGCACGGATCAGCCTGGCGCGCCAGCGCGAGGGGCAGATCGACTTCCTGACCGTGCTGGATGCGCTACGCACCCAGGCTTCGGCCGACGCGGACCTGGCGACCGCCAACCGCTCGGTCGCCTTTGCCCAGGTGGACCTGTTCCGCGCTTTGGGCGGCGGCTGGACCACGACCTGATACAGAAAGGGCGGCGTTTCAAAAAACGCCGCCCTTTTTTTCAGACGATGAAATTGCCCTGATGGGCGAATGTCTCGATCTCGTGCCGACCGCTCGGCGCCTCGCGCGCCTGCAGCGCTTCGGGCAGGCTCGCCTTGTCGCCCTGCCGCCCGATCGCGATCGCCGCCTCGATCCGGAAACGATCCGGCACCGCCAGTTCGGCGCGGGCCTTGTCGAAATCGACGCCGGTCATCGCATGGGTATGATAGCCAAGCCGCGTCGCCTGCAGCGCCAGCGTCGCCCAGGCGGCGCCCGCATCGAAGCTGTGGCTGTGCGAAGGCTTGTAGTCTTCCGATCCCTGCGCCGCCATCAGCGTGTCGGAAATGACGAAGACCAGCGCCCCGGCATGCTGCACCCAGCCCTGGTTGAACGGAAAGAGCAGGTCGAGGAAGCGCGCCCAGTCGGCGCTGTCGCGATGGGCATAGAGGAAGCGCCAGGGCTGGTAGTTGAAGGCCGAAGGCGCCCAGCGGGCGGCATCGAACAGCGTGTCGATATCTGCCTGGGGGATCGCGGAGCCGTCAAAGGCGCGGGGCGACCAGCGCTCCAGGATCAGCGGATCGACGGGACGGGTAACTTCGCGCGGGCTGGTGGCCATCTGGATCTCCTTCAAGGCGATGACGCGATCGGCGCGCCATGCTGTTGGAAATCTATCTAGCGGATGTTCCGCCGCTGCGAAGAGGCGTTGGACTTTCGCCCTGGAAACACAGGGTTTCCCCGATCAGGCGCAGGCATCCTGCGGCTGGCGTTCGCGATCGCTACGCGACATGGGCGCGCTACGGTCATCGGCATCGCGCTCGAACAGCACGACGGCAGGTTCCCTGAAAAGGGCCTGCGCCAGCCGATCGCGCAGGCGCGTCAACGGTCCGTCCTGATCCTGATAGGCCATATATGCGTCCTCTCTGCCGACTCGGGCGGCTTATCTACCGATGGTATAGAGAATCGTCCCCCAAGCAATGCTGGCCGTCGCGGTAGAAAAGCTATCCGTCTTGGAGTCTGTTTGGAAATGCGCCTCCGGCGCATCCGCACCGGCCCGCACCCCCACCCGACCACCCATCAGGGTACTATGTCTGGGCGGTCGGGTGGGGGTGCGGGCCGGTGCCGTATCGAAAATGCGCTCTTCCGCACATTTCCAGACAGGCTCTCAGGCCTGCTGAAAAATCATACGCAAATACTATGCGGCCGCCCCGCCCCGCGTCTCGCATTCAAACGGAAGAGGGGCCTAATCGGGCGCTCGCTAACGACCCTGTCCGCCTCCCGCGGCGGGCGTGATGCGGGAGTTACCCCCATGCAGGATCTCTTGTGGATCGGCATCATCCTGGCGCTCACGGCGGCTAGCCTCGGCTATGTCCGGCTGTGCGGCGACGCCTGAAGGAGGGATGCCATGACCATCGACCTCTGGCTCGCGGCGATCAACGCCGCCGGGCTTCTCGTCTATCTCGTTGCCGTGCTCGCACGGCCCGAACGCTTTTAAGGGGGGCCGTACATGACCTTCCAGGGATGGCTGCTGATCGCAGCCTTTGTCGGCATCTTGCTGGCGCTGACCAAGCCGATGGGCCTGTGGCTTTTCGCCCTTTATGAGGGCCGCCGCACGCCGCTTCACGCCGTGTTCGGCCCGATCGAACGGGGCTTCCACCGCTTGTCGGGGATCGATCCGGACGCCGAACAGAGCTGGCGCCGCTACGCAGTTCACATGCTGCTCTTCAACGTCGCGCTGCTGTTCTTCACCTATGCGGTGCTGCGCCTGCAGGGGCTGCTGCCGCTCAACCCGCAGGGCTTTGCCGGCACCAGCAGCGACCTCGCCTTCAACACGGCGGTCAGCTTCACCACCAACACCAACTGGCAAAGCTATTCGGGCGAGTCGACCATGTCGAACCTCAGCCAGATGCTGGGCCTCACCATCCACAACTTCCTGTCGGCCGCCACCGGCATTGCCCTCGCCTTCGCCCTGTTCCGCGGCTTTGCCCGGCGCAGCGCATCGACGATCGGCAATTTCTGGGCGGATGTCACCCGCGTGACCCTCTATCTGCTGCTGCCGATCTGCATCGTCTATGCCCTGTTCCTGATCGCGAGCGGCGTACCGCAGACGCTGGCCGGGTCGGTCGACGTGACCACGCTGGAAGGCGTGAAGCAGACCCTGGCGCTCGGCCCCGTCGCCAGCCAGGAAGCGATCAAGATGCTGGGCACCAATGGTGGCGGCTTCTTCAACGCCAACAGCGCCCATCCCTTCGAGAACCCGACCGCGCTGACCAATCTGGTGCAGATGCTGTCGATCTTCGTGATCGGCTTCGGCCTCACCTGGACCTTCGGCAAGGCCGTCGGCAATCCGCGCCAGGGCTGGGCCATCCTCGCCGCCATGCTGGTGATCTTCCTCGCCGGCGTCACCGTCACCTATTGGCAGGAAGCGGCCGGCAATCCGGTGCTCCACAATCTGGGCGTCGCCGGTGGCAATATGGAAGGCAAGGAAGTCCGCTTCGGCATGGCTGCCTCCTCCCTGTTCGCAGTCGTCACCACGGCGGCAAGCTGCGGCGCGGTCAACGCCATGCATGACAGCTTCACCGCACTGGGCGGCATGATCCCGCTGTTCAACATTCAGCTGGGCGAAGTCGTCATCGGCGGCGTCGGCGCAGGCATCTACGGCTTCCTGCTGTTCGCCATCCTGGCCGTGTTCGTCGCGGGCCTGATGGTCGGCCGCACGCCGGAATATGTCGGCAAGAAGATCGAGAGCCGCGAAGTCAAGCTGGCCGTGCTCGCCATTGCCGTGCTGCCTTTGATCATCCTGGGCTTCACCGCCATCGCCAGCGTCACCGACGCGGGCCTGGCCGGGCCGCTCAACAAGGGACCGCATGGCTTCAGCGAAATCCTCTACGCCTTCACCAGCGCCGTCGGCAACAATGGCTCGGCCTTTGCCGGCCTGTCGGCCAACAGTCCCTTCTATAACGGGATGCTGGGCGTCGCGATGTGGATCGGCCGCTTCTTCATCATCATTCCCATGCTGGCCATCGCAGGCAGCTTGGCCGCGAAGAAATATACGCCCGAAACCGCCGGCAGCTTCCCCACCACCGGGGCACTGTGGACCGGTCTGCTGGTCGGCATCGTGCTGATCGTGGGCGGCCTGACCTTCCTGCCCAGCCTCGCCCTTGGCCCCATCGCCGATCATCTCGCGATGATCCGTGGCCAGCTTTTCTAAGGATCCATGCACATGGCTCGGTCCGAACAAAAATCGCTCTTCACGGCGGACCTGATCGTCCCGGCTTGTCGAGACGCCTTCCGCAAACTCAATCCCAAGGAACTGATCCGCAACCCGGTGATGTTCACCACCGCGATCGTCGCGGTCCTGCTGACCGTCCTGCTCCTTGTCGGGCAGGACAGCCTGGCCGTCGGCTTCAAGCTGCAGTTGGTGATCTGGCTCTGGCTCACGGTCCTCTTCGGCACCTTTGCCGAGGCGCTGGCCGAAGGCCGTGGCAAGGCGCAGGCCGCCTCGCTGCGCGCGACCAAGGCGGACCTGACCGCCAAGCGGCTGAAGGGCCATGGCGAAAGCTATGAAAATGTCGCCGCCAGCGCGCTGAAGCTGGGCGACGTGGTGCTGGTCCAGACCGGCGACCTGATCCCGTCCGACGGCGAGGTCGTCTCCGGCGTCGCCTCCGTCAACGAAGCGGCCATCACCGGCGAATCCGCGCCGGTGATCCGCGAGGCGGGCGGCGACCGTTCGGCCGTGACGGCGGGCACCCGCGTCATTTCCGACGAGATCCGCGTCCGCGTCACCGTCAATCCCGGCCAGGGCTTTCTCGATCGCATGATCGCGCTGGTCGAGGGTGCCGAGCGGCAGAAGACGCCGAACGAGATCGCCCTCACCCTGTTGCTGGTGGGCCTGACCATCATCTTCCTGATCGCGGTCGGCACCATCCCCAGCTTCGCCAGCTATGCCGGCGGCGCCATTCCGGTGGCGATCCTGGCGGCCCTGCTGATCACCCTGATCCCGACCACCATCGCCGCCCTTCTGTCGGCGATCGGCATTGCCGGCATGGACCGTCTGGTGCGCTTCAACGTGCTCGCCAAGTCGGGCCGCGCGGTCGAGGCGGCAGGCGACATCGACGTGCTGCTGCTGGACAAGACCGGCACCATCACCGTGGGTGATCGTCAGGCGACCGAATTCCGTCCGGTCGGCGGTGCCACCCCGGCCCAGCTCGCACAAGCCGCGCTGCTCGCCAGCCTGGCCGACGAGACGCCCGAGGGCCGTTCGATCGTGCTGCTGGCCCGCGAAGGCTTCAACCAGTCGGTAGATGCCCTGCCCGCCAATGCGGAGATCATTCCCTTCACCGCACAGACCCGGATTTCCGGCGTCACCATTGATGGATCGACGATCCAGAAGGGGGCAGTGGATTCGGTGCTGAAGGCCAATCCGGGCCTGGGTTCCACCCCGGTCGCCAACGAACTGCGCCGCATCACCGACGAGATCGCCCGTGCCGGCGGCACCCCGCTGGCGGTGGCCAAGGACGGCAAGCTGCTGGGCGCGATCTTCCTCAAGGATATCGTCAAGGCGGGCATCCGGGAACGGTTCGGTGAACTGCGCCAGATGGGCATCCGCACGGTGATGATCACCGGCGACAACCCGCTGACCGCCGCCAGCATCGCGGCCGAGGCCGGGGTCGACGACTTCCTGGCGCAGGCAACGCCGGAGGACAAGCTGGCCCTGATCCGCAAGGAACAGCAGGGCGGCCGCCTGGTCGCGATGTGCGGCGACGGCACCAACGACGCCCCTGCCCTGGCGCAGGCCGATGTCGGCGTCGCCATGAACACCGGCACCCAGGCCGCCCGCGAAGCCGGCAACATGGTCGACCTGGACAGCGATCCGACCAAGCTGATCGAGGTGGTGGGCCTGGGCAAGCAGTTGCTGATGACGCGCGGCGCGCTCACGACCTTCTCGGTCGCCAATGACGTGGCCAAATATTTCGCGATCATCCCGGCCATGTTCGTCGCGCTCTATCCGGGCCTTGGCATCCTCAACGTCATGGGGCTGGCCACGCCGGAAAGCGCGATCCTGTCGGCGATCATTTTCAACGCGCTGATCATTCCCTGTCTGGTGCCGCTGGCGCTCAAGGGCGTGACCTATCGCCCGATCGGCGCCGGTCCGCTGCTGGCCCGCAACCTCGCAATCTATGGCCTGGGTGGCCTGATCGCGCCGTTCGCCGGGATCAAGCTGATCGACCTTGCCGTCAACGGCCTCGGCCTCGCCTGAGGAAGGACAAACCCATGTTTATCGATTTCAAATCCGCCCTGCGTCCGGCCCTGACCATGACTTTGCTCTTCGCCCTGCTGCTGGGCATTGCCTATCCACTGGCGCTGACCGGCATCGGCCAGGCGGTGTTCCCGTCCCAGACCAATGGCAGCCTGGTCGAGGATCAGGGCAAGGTCGTCGGTTCGACCATCATTGGTCAGGCCTTCACCTCGGACATCTATTTCCACAGCCGTCCGTCGGCGGCGGGCAAGGGCTATGACGGCCTTGCCTCCTCCGGCTCCAACTATGGTCCGACCAGCCAGGCGCTGGCCGACCGCGTCAAGACCGACGTCGAGACTCTTCAAGCTGCTACACCTGGTCGTTTTGTTCCGTCCGATCTGGTGACCACCTCTGCCTCGGGGCTTGACCCCCATATCAGCCCCGAGGCAGCTTTTTATCAGGTCGATCGCGTCGCCGCCGCGCGCGGGATCGATGCGGCGCGCGTCCGCAGCCTGGTAGAACAGAGCGTCGAGCAGCCCCTGCTGGGCTTCATCGGCGAACCCCGCGTCAATCTGTTCGATCTCAATCGACGGCTGGATGCAATTGACGCTAAACGGACCAAGTGAACGAACAGCATCGCCCTGATCCAGAAGCCTTCCTGCGCGCAGCCGCGCAGGAAGGCCGTGGCCGCCTGAAGGTCTTTCTCGGCGCCGCACCGGGGGTGGGCAAGACATGGGAGATGCTGACCGAAGGACGGCAGCGGCGCGAGGCAGGCGTCGATGTCGTCGTCGGCGTGGTGGAGACCCATGGCCGGCGCGAGACCGAAGCGCTGGTCCATGGCCATGAGATCATCCCCCGCCGCACCGTCGACCATCAGGGCCACAGCCTGGGCGAGATGGACATCGACGCGATCCTGGCGCGCCATCCGCAGCTGGCGCTGGTCGACGAACTGGCACACAGCAATGCGCCGGGCAGTCGCCACCCCAAACGCTATCAGGATGTCGAGGAATTGCTGGCCGCCGGCATCGACGTCTATTCGACGATCAACATCCAGCATGTCGAGAGCCTCAACGACGTCGTCGCCTCCTTCACCCGCGTCCGCGTGCGTGAGACGGTGCCCGATTCGATCCTGGAACATGCCGAGATCGAAGTGGTGGACATTCCGCCCGACGAGCTGATCGAGCGGCTGAAGGACGGCAAGGTCTATATCCCGCAGGAAGCCAGCCGCGCCCTCAACCATTTCTTTTCCAAGTCGAACCTGACCGCCCTGCGCGAACTGGCGCTGCGCCGCGCCGCCCAGGCGGTCGATGCCCAGATGCTCGACTATGTCCGCGCCCATGCGCTGGCGGGCAGCTTCGCCGCCGGCGAGCGGGTGATCGTGGCGGTGAGCGAACAGCCGAGCGCCGCCGGCCTGGTCCGTTCCGCCAAGCGGCTGGCCGATGCGCTGCGCGCCCCCTGGACCGCCATCCATATCGAAACCCCGCGTGGGCCGCAGTTGTCGGACGAGGACCGGCAGCGTCTGGCCGATACGCTTGCCCTTGCCTCCCGTCTCGGCGCCGAGACCGCCTCCATCCCCGCCCCCAGCGTCGCCGACGGGCTGCGCAGTTTCGCCGCCGACGCGCGCGCCACCCAGATCGTGATCGGCAAGTCGGCACGCAGCTGGTGGTTCGAGCTGCGCCATGGGTCGGTGGTTGACCGGCTGGTGCGCGACATCGGCCCGGTCGCCGTCCATGTCATGCCCGGCGAGGAAAGCGCGCCGCGCCCCCGCACCGCCAGCAGCGGCCATTGGGGCGATCCGATCGGCTATGTCTGGTCGATGCTGGCAGTGATCGGCATGACCCTGCTCGGCCGGCTGATGCTGGAGGTGATCGACCTCGGCAATATCGCCCTTCTCTATCTGGTGCCGGTGATGTTCGCGGCGGCCAGTCATGGCCTGCGCACGGGTCTTGCCACCGGCCTGGCGTCCAGCCTTGCCTATAATTTCTTCTTCCTGCCGCCCACGGGCACGCTGACCGTCAGCAATCCGGAAAATGTCATCTCCATCCTCGTCTTCCTGGGGGTGGCGGTGGTCACCAGTCAGTTTGCCGCGCGGATGCACGCCCAGTCGGTCCTTGCCCAGTCCAGCGCCCGGCAGAATGCGACGCTGGCCGGCTTCTCGCGCCAACTCACCGCCTCGCCCAGCCTGGAGGAAATCCGCCACGCCATCTGCGCCGAGATCGCCCGGCTGTTCGACGTGCGCACCGTGCTGATGATCCCGTCGGATGAAGGGCCGCAATTGCGCGCTGCCTATCCGCCCGAGGACCGGCTGGACGAGATCGAGCGCGCCGCCGCCCGCTGGGCGATGGAGCATGGCGAGCCGGCCGGGCGCGGCTCCTCCACCCTCACCGCGTCGGACTGGCTGTTCCTGCCCGTGACCGCCAAGGACGCAGTGCTGGCCGTGATCGGCCTCGCGCGCGAGGATGCCGGCGAACCGGTCCGATCCGATCAGTTCCCGCTGCTGATGAGCCTGATCGACCAGGCCGCGATCGCGCTCGACCGCATGGCGCTGGAGGAGGCGATGCTCGAAGCCGGGCAGATTCGCGAGCGCGACCGGTTGCGCTCCGCCCTGCTCTCCTCGGTCAGCCATGATCTGCGCACGCCGCTCACCACCATCATTTCGGCCACGCGCGAGCTGCGCACCCATCCCTCGCCCGAGCTGATCGATACGCTGGATGGCGAGGCCCAGCGCCTGTCCCGCTTCGTCGCCAATCTGCTTGACATGGCGCGGGTGGAGGCCGGCGCATTGCCGATGCGGGCGGAGGCGACCGACCTGTTCGATGCGGTCGCCAGCGCCGCCCATGACAGCCGCAGCGCGCTGGCCGATCGCCAGCTCGACGTGCAGATCCCGCCCGACATCCCGCTGGTCCGGGTCGATCCGGTGCTGCTGCACCATATCCTCATCAACCTGCTCGACAATGCCGGCCGCTATGGCGATCCCGGCACGCCGGTGACCGTGCGCAGCCTGCGCGAACCCGACGCCATCAGCCTGTCGGTGATCGACCAGGGGCCGGGCATTCCGGCCGGCATGGAAGCGCGGGTGTTCGACACCTTCACCCGGCTGGAAGGATCTGACCGGTCGAAGACCGGTACCGGCCTGGGCCTCGCCATCGTCAAGGCCTTTGCCGAGGCGATGGGCCTTACCGTATCGGCGCGCACCGTTGCCGACCCGCCCGGCGCCTGTTTCACCCTGCATATTCCCCAATCCCTCATCCTCACCGACATCATGGAAAAGGACATCGCATGAAGCCGCGCCACAGCCTGCTGATCGTCGACGACGAACCGCAGATCCGCCGGCTGATCCAGGCCGCCCTCGCCCGCGCCGATTATGCCACGATCGAGGCGCAGACCGCGCGCGAAGCACTGGACAAGCTGCGCAGCGAGCGGCCCGACATCACCCTGCTGGACCTGGGCCTGCCCGATCGCGACGGGCTGGAGCTGGTGCCGATCATCAAGAAGGAAAGCGACACGACGCTGATCATCGTGTCGGCGCGTGACGCCACCGATGAGAAGGTCGCCGCGCTGGACCTGGGCGCCGACGATTATCTGACCAAGCCGTTCGATACCGACGAACTGCTTGCCCGCGTGCGGGTGGCGCTGCGCAACCGGATGACGCGCGACGGCGGATCGACCAAGGTGACGGCCGGCGACCTGACGATCGACCTAGTCGCCCATATCGTCACGAAGGGCGGGGTCGAGGTGCATCTGACGCCCAAGGAATATGGCGTGCTGGAGCAGCTGGCGCGCTTTCCCGGCCGGGTCATCACCCACAAGCAGATCATGGACCATGTCTGGCCCAACGAACATGCCCATCATGTCGAATATCTGCGCGTGCTGGTGCGCGGCCTGCGTCAGAAGCTGGAGGCTGACCCGCAACGCCCCCAGATCATCAGCAACGAACTGGGGATCGGCTACCGCCTGAAACAGGGCGCAGACTGACTTCTCTCCGAACGTCATCCCGGACTTGATCCGGGATCCATTCAAAGCTTCCTCACAGCCATAGCGCCGAATGGATTCTGACTTTCGTCAGGATGACGGCAACGAGGAAAGCCTTAGATCTCGATCTGCGACCCCAGCTCGACCACGCGGTTGGTCGGCAGGTTGAAGAAGGCCATCGGGCTTTCGGCATTGCGGATCATCCAGGCGAACAGCTTTTCGCGCCACATCGCCATGCCCGGCCGTTCCGACGGAATCAGCGTCTGGCGGCTGAGGAAATAGCTGGTGTCCTTGACGCTGATCGGCCCGCCACAGTCATGGACCGACTTCATCGCCGCCGGAATATCCACATCCTCCATGAAGCCATGGCGCAGGATCAGCCGGTAGAAACCCGATCCATGATCCTCCACCGTCGTGCGCCCCTGCAACGGCAGATGCGGCACGCCCTGGGTGCGCACGGTCAGGATGATGACCCGTTCGTGCAGCACCTTGTTATGCTTCACATTGTGCAGCAGCGCCGGCGGCACGCCGTCGGTGGTGGAGGAGAGGAAGATCGCCGTCCCCGGCACGCGTTTGAGCGAAGCCAGCGTCGATCGCACGAACAGGTCCAGCTCCATCGCCCCTTCGCGCAGATAATGGCGCATGATCCGCCGCCCGGTCGCCCAGGTGGTCAGCACGGTGAAGACCACCGCCGCGACCAGCAGCGGGAACCATCCGCCATCGGGGATCTTGGTCACGTTCGACGCGAAATAGGCGCCGTCGATGATCAGGAACAGGCCGGTGACGCCCGCCGCCGCCGGCAGTGGCCAGCGCCATACGCTGAAGGTCAGCACGCCCAGCATGCAGGCGGTGATGACCATCGTGCCGGTCACTGCGATGCCATAGGCGGCCGCCAAATTGCTGCTGTTGCCAAAGCCCAGCACCAGCAGGATGACGAAGATCAGCAGCAGCCAGTTGATCAGCGGCACATAGATTTGCCCCGCCGCCGAAGCGCTGGTGTGCAGGATGCGCAGGCGCGGCAGGAAGCCCAGCTGCACCGCCTGCTGCGTAACCGAGAATGCGCCCGAGATCACCGCCTGGCTGGCGATGATCGTCGCCATGGTGGCCAGGATCACCAGCGGCAGACGCGCCCAGTCCGGCGCCATCAGGAAGAAGGGATTCTGTGCCGCCGCCGGATTGTCGAGCAGCAGCGCCCCCTGCCCCAGATAGTTGAGCATCAGGCAGGGGAAGGCGGCATAGAGCCAGGCGATGCTGATCGCCTTGCGCCCGAAATGGCCCATATCGGCATAGAGCGCCTCCGCCCCGGTCACCGCCAGCACGACCGAGCCGAGCGCCAGGAAGGCGAGCCTGGGGTCGATCGCGAAGAAGCGGATCGCCCAGAGCGGATTGACGATGCCGATGATTTCGGGGTGCTGCACGATATTGGCGATGCCGAGCGCGGCGAGCGTGATGAAATAGATCGCCATGATCGGGCCAAAGGCCATGCCGACCATCGCCGTGCCGAAGCGCTGGATCAGGAATAGTGCGATCAGGATCAGGATCGCGATCGGCAGCACCATATCTGCCAGGCTCGCCTGCACGATGGTCAGGCCCTCGACCGCCGAGAGCACCGAAATGGCCGGCGTAATGATCGCGTCGCCATAAAAGAGCGCGGTCGCCAGCACCCCCAGCATCGCGATCGCCGGGGTCCAGCGGGTCTCGCCCAGCCGCCGGCCGATCAGTGCCAGCAGCGCCATGCTGCCGCCTTCGCCATCATTATCGGCGCGCATGACGATGAACACATATTTGACGGTGACGATCAGCGTCATCGTCCAGAAGATCAGCGAGAGGACGCCATAGATATGCAGCGGATCGACCGTCAGCGGGTGATGGCCGACGAAGCTTTCCTTGAGCGCATAGAGCGGCGAGGTGCCGATGTCGCCGAACACCACGCCCAGCGCACCGAGCGCAAGCGCAGCCGGTCGGCCATGCGGCGTGCGATCCTGGCCTGCGGCCGGATCCCCCTGTTCAGTCATCTATGCGTGCCCTTCGTCTTTCTATCGGGCCGCCATGCCATGAAAGGCCATTTGAAAACCATAGGGGTCTGCCCTCCCCGGCATAGGATTCGTATATGATTCCGGCCCGGACGGCCCGTATGCGCCTCAAATGCTATGAAATCCCTACGCAATCTGCCGGTTCCCTGTCTCGCATCCCTATGCCCGTCCGCTTAATTGCGATGCCGCCGCAACGGAGGCGGCATGCGATGCAAGATTGGCGTCCCCGCTGGACCCTGAAGATCGGCCTGCGCCTGCTCGGCCTAGCCTTGCTGGCCACGCTCTGGCCCGAAGGGCGCGCCCTGGCTGCGCTCGCCCATGGCCATCCAGCGGTCACCATCGGCCAATTGTCGCTCGCCGCGCTGGCCTTTCTTTGTGCCAGCGGCGGGATGGCGCTGCTGTTGATGGGCCCCGACCTGTGGAAGCCGGTGCGCCTCGCTGATCGCTGGACCGCGCGATAAGGTTCATGACCAAGATTTCATGATGGGATCATCCGGCGGGAAGCCGGGCCGGCCTATTGCCGCGTCATCGTCGCAGAGGAGTAGCGACGCGCGGACCACAGGCCATGACCAGACCCATTTTCTTCGATCCCACCGGCCGGCGCGGCATCTGGGCGCGGCGCGCCCTCGCCGCCCTGCTGTGCGCCATCATCGCCGCCACCATTGCCTTTGCGACGACGCTGATCGCCGTCCCGTCGGAAGGCGATCTGGCGCTGCCTTTGCCCCAGCCACGCGCCGCGCATCTGACCGGCATGTCGCGGCTGCGCCATGACCTGTCCAAATGGCTGCCGCGCTGGCCCGGCCATGTCGCACAGGCCCGTCCGCTCAATGTCGGCTTCTATGTCCCCGATGACGAAAGCAGCATCGCCTCGCTGCGCCGTCATGTCGGCCAGCTCGACTGGGTCGTGCCCGCCCTTGTGACCGTGCCGGGCAGCGATCCCGCGCCCCGATTCCATGCCGACCCGCGCCTGGACCAGATGATCGCCAGCATGGGCCGACCGCCCAAGCTGCTGCCGATGGTCCAAAATCTCGACGCCCATGGCTGGAACGGCGCCGGCACCGCCCGCCTGCTCGCCAATCCGGCCGCCAGCCGCCAGCTCGCCCAGCGGCTCGCCGCCTCGGTCGCGGCGCATCATGATGCCGGGCTGGTGATGGACTTTGAATCGCTGCCGTCCGGCGCGCTGCCCGCCTATCTCCATTTCCTGCGTCAGTTGCGCAGCGACCTGCCCGCCCGCGCCAAGCTGGCGGTGACCGCCCCCGCCGGCGAGGAATGGCCGCTCGCCCGCCTCGGCCAGATCGCCGACCATGTCATCTTCATGGCCTATGACCAGCACTGGCAGGGCGGCACGCCCGGCCCGATCGCGGCGCAGGACTGGTTCGCCCGCGCGGTCGAGGATGCCAGCCGCCGCGTCGGCCGCGATCGCATCATCGTCGCGCTCGGCAGCTATGGCTATGACTGGCATGATGGCGGCGCCGATGCCCTGTCGCTCGACGAAGCCTGGCTCGCCGCCCATGACAGCGACGCCCCGGTCAGCTTCGACCCCGCCAGCGGCAATGCCGGCTTCGCCTATGATGATGACGGCCATCGCCATCAGGTCTGGATGCTCGACGCCGCCGCCAGCTGGAACGAGCTGCAGGCGCTGCGCCGTCTGGGCATCCAGGGCGTAGCGCTGTGGCGGCTGGGCAGCGAGGATCCGGGCATCTGGTCCGATCTCACCGCCTTCCGCAACGGCAGCCGGCCCGACCTGCGCCAGGTCGCGAGCAAGCTCGACACCGATGTCGAGGGATCGGGCGAGATATTGCGCATCACCGCCACGCCGACCGACGGCAGCCGCTCGATCGCCTTTGGCCCGCAGGGGACGATCCTGCGCGAAACCTATCATGTCCTGCCCACCCCCTATCAGGTGCGGCGGACCGGCGGCGCCCAACCCAAGATGCTGGCGCTGACCTTTGACGACGGCCCGGACGCGACCTGGACGCCCAAGATCCTGGCGGTGCTGGAACAGCATCATGTGCCCGGTACCTTCTTCGTCATCGGCGAAAATGCGCTGGAGCATCCCGGCCTGTTGCAGCGGATCGTCGCCGACGGCGACGAGATCGGCAACCATAGCTACAGCCATCCCAATCTCGCCACCTGGTCGGACGAGAGCACGCGCCTCGAACTCAACGCCACCCAGCGGCTGGTCCAGGCCTATACCGGGCGCAGCATGAAGCTGTTCCGCGCCCCCTATTTCGGCGACGCCGAACCGACCACGGCGGACGAACTGGGTCCGGCACTGGCCGCGCAGAAGGCGGGCTATACCGTCGTCGGCCTGCACGTCGATCCCAATGACTGGCAGCGGCCCGGCACCGATACGATCGTCCGCCAGGTGATCGATCAGGTCCATGCCGCCGATGCCGAACGGTCCGGGAATATCATCCTGCTGCACGACGGTGGCGGCGAACGCTCACAGACGGTCGCCGCCCTGCCGCAGATCATCACCACCTTGCAGAAGGAAGGCTATCGCTTCGTACCGGTGTCGCGCCTTGCCGGCCTGTCGCGCGAAGCAGCAATGCCGCCGGTCCGTGCCGGCGACCTGACCGCCGTGCGCGTCGATGTCGGCATGTTCATCACCTTGGCCGTCATCTCGGCCCTGCTCGGCTGGATCTTCTATGTCGCCATCTCGCTCGGCATCGCCCGCGCGCTGCTGATGACCTTCCTCGCCTGGTTCCAGACCCGGCGTGATCGCCCGGCCCCGCTGGTCTATCAGCCGACCGTCTCGGTCATCATCCCTGCCTATAATGAGGCGCGGGTGATCGAGGCATCGGTGCGCCGTGTGCTGGCCAGCGACTATCCCGCATTGCAGCTGATCGTCGCCGACGACGGGTCGAAGGACGAGACCAGCGCCATCGTCACCCGCGCCTTTGCCGACGATCCGCGCGTCACCCTGCTGACCTTGCAGAATGGCGGCAAGGCGGCGGCGCTTAACCGCGCCCTCAAGGATGCCACCGGCGAGATATTGATCGCGCTCGACGCCGACACCCAGTTCGAGCCGCTCACGATCGCGCGGCTGGCGCGCTGGTTCGCCGATCCGGCGATCGGCGCGGTGGCCGGTGACGCCCGTGTCGGCAACCGGGTCAATCTCGTCACCCGCTGGCAGGCGCTGGAATATATCACCGCGCAGAATCTGGAGCGGCGCGCGCTCGCCGGCTTCGACGCCATGACCGTGGTGCCCGGCGCCGTCGGTGCCTGGCGCCGGACGGCGCTGGATGCGGTCGGCGGCTATCCCGAAGACACGCTGGCCGAGGATCAGGATCTGACCATCGCGATCCAGCGCGCCGGCTGGCGCGTCACCTTCGATCCCGAGGCGGTCGCCTGGACCGAGGCGCCTGAAAGCTTCAGGGCATTGTCGAAGCAGCGCTATCGCTGGGCCTTCGGCACGCTGCAATGCCTGTGGAAACATGCCGCCATCCTGCGCAGCCGCAAGCCGACCGGCCTCGCGCTGGTCGGTATGCCGCAGGCCTGGCTGTTCCAGATCGTCTTTGCCGCCATCTCGCCGCTGATCGATCTGGCGCTGCTGCTGTCGATCGCCGGGACGATCCTGCGCGTGCAGCAGCATGGCTGGGCCCAGACCAGCGGCGACGTCGCGACCATGGCGCTCTACTGGCTGGTGTTCACCGGCATCGATATTGCCTGCGGCTGGATGGCCTATCGGCTCGACGGCAACAAGGTGCGCTACCCCGCCCATCTGCTGGTTGCCCAGCGCTTCGTCTATCGTCAGATCATGTATTGGGTGGTGGTGCGCGCGATCGCATCGGCCATTGGCGGCTGGGTCGTGGGATGGGGCAAGCTGGAGCGGTCGGGTCGCGTCTCGGTCACGCCGGCTGCGGCGGCCCCAGGCATGAACAAAGTGTAACATGACACGTAACCCCGCCTCGCCCATTCTACCCGCAAACACAGCTCAGGACATGGCCAGGAACATGGAGGCCCCGCGCATAGACAAGACCGCAACCAGCCGCCTGCTGATCGGCCTGGCGCTGTGTGCGGCGTTGATGAGCGGCGCCTTCTTCCTGCACGTCCGCCGCGATGCGGAGGATCATGGCAGCGTGTCGGGCGCCAGCGCCCAATTGCTGCCGGGGCTGACGCTGGAAAATGCCGAGCCGGCCGGCACCGGCCTTGTCGTCACCAGCATGGAATCGAGCGGCCCGGCAGCCCGCGCCGGCATCGCCGTGGGCGACGACCTCATCCGTATCGACGGCACGCCGATCGCCTCGCTGGACCAGGCCAATGCCTATCTCAGCCAGCATGGCAACGCCCATCTCATATTGGGCTTGCGGCATCAGGATGCCGTCCGCATGGTGGCGCTCGACCGTTCGCCAGATTAGGGGGCCGCGCGCATGAGCCACAAGATTCTGGTGGTGGAGGATGATGCCGCCACCGCCGCCTATATCGTCAAGGGCATGACCGAGGCGGGCTTTACCGTCGATCAGGCGGATAATGGCCGTGACGGCCTGTTCCTCGCCAGCGACGGCAGCTATGGCGCGATCATCCTAGACCGGATGATGCCGGCGATGGACGGCATGGCGATGCTGAAGGCGCTGCGTGCCGCCAGCATCGAAACCCCGGTCATCTTCCTTTCCGCGCTCGGGACGCCCGAGGACCGGGTCGAGGGGCTCACCAGCGGCTCCGACGATTATCTGACCAAGCCCTTCGCCTTTGCCGAACTGCTCGCGCGGGTGCAGTTGCTGCTGCGCAAGGCCGGCGGCAATGCCGCGGTCGTCACCAGCCTGCGCTATGACGATCTCGACATGGACCTGCTCGCCCGCCGGGTGAAGCGCGCCGGCAAGGCGATCGACCTGCAACCGCGCGAATTTCGCCTGCTCGAATTCTTCCTGCGCCACCCCGACCAGGTCGTCACCCGCACCATGTTGCTGGAAGGCGTGTGGGACTATCATTTCGACCCCGGCACCAATGTGATCGACGTGCATATCAGCCGCCTGCGCCGCAAGCTGGACGACGTATCGGACCGGCCGCTGCTGCATACGGTGCGTGGCATGGGCTATCGCCTGGGCCTCGATGGCTGAGGTGGAGGCGCGGGCCGGGGCTGCGACCGGCTGGCGCGGCTTTGCCCGGTCGACCATCGGCCGTTTCGTCGGGCTCGCCTTCCTCTGCCAGTTCCTGGTGACCGGCGGCGTGCTGTTGTTCGTGCAGCAGGCGAGCCAGCGCACCGTCGTCGCCGCCGACCGCGATGCCGTCCATGACCTGCGCGACGAATTGCTGCGGGTCGCGCGGGAGCGCGGCGCGGCCGGGCTGCGGCAGGATATCGAACGGCGCCTGCCCACCGTGCGCAGCGAACGCATCGTGCTGTTGCTGACCGATGCGCAGGGCCGGATCGTCGCCGGCAATCTGGGCGCCTGGCCGACGACAATTCCCGACAATACCCCCTGGCGCACGATCGAGCTGTATCGCATCGGCGGCGAACAGCCCGAGCCGATCGGCGTCAGCACATCCCGCCTGCCCGATGGCGGCCGCCTGCTCGCCGGCATCGTCACGTCCCACAGCCTGCAACTGACCCGCATCTATGAGGAGGCGCTGACCATCGCCTTCCTGATGAGCCTGCTGCTCACCCTCATCATCGCCATCCTGCTCGGCCGGGTGCTGGCACGCCAGATCTCCGCGATCGCCGACACCGCCAATGCGGTCGCCGTCGGCGCCTTCCATCGCCGGGTCGCCACTGACGGCAGCGGCGACGCCTTCGATCGGCTGGGCCTGTCGATCAACGCCATGCTGGAGCGCATCGACGCGCTGGTCAGCCAGTTGCGGATGATGACCGATGGCCTGGCCCATGATCTGAAATCCCCCGTCACCCGCCTGCTCTCGGTGGTCGAGCAGGCCAGCACCCAGACCCGCGACGACCAGGCGCTCGACGCGCTGGAAAAGGTCCATCGCGAGGCGCAGACGCTTCAGGGGATGCTCTCGACCGCCCTGCTCATCAGCCGTACCGAGGCAGGCTTCGGCAGCGACCGGATGCGCGACACGCCCATCGCCGAACTGCTGAAGGATCTGGCCGAAGTCTATGGCCCGCTGATCGAGGATAGCGGCTTCACCCTCCATGTCGCCGCCCCCGCCGGCCTCGCCTTCCCGCTCCACCGCGAACTGGTGAGCCAGGCGATCGCCAATCTGGTCGAGAATGCGCTGAAATATGCCGAGGGCGGCGACAGCATCGCGCTTGAAGCCGCGATGGATAGCGACGCGCTCAGCATCAGTGTCAGCGACAATGGGCCGGGCATTCCCGCCGACCAGCATGAGGCGGCGATGAAACGCTTCGGCCGACTCGACCCGTCGCGCACCAAGCCCGGATCGGGGCTGGGCCTGTCGCTGGTCGAGGCCGTGGCACGGCTGCATCATGGCGCACTGCTGCTGGGCGATGCCGCACCCGGCCTGCGCGCGACATTGCGCCTGCGCCGCCCCGCCTGAGCAGCGCCCGATTTTCCAGCGA
The DNA here is from genome assembly GCF_005281675.1 of Sphingobium sp. MP9-4. Classification (NCBI taxonomy): domain Bacteria; kingdom Pseudomonadati; phylum Pseudomonadota; class Alphaproteobacteria; order Sphingomonadales; family Sphingobiaceae; genus Sphingobium; species Sphingobium sp. MP9-4. The sequence continues at coordinate 64,236 of NZ_LUFI01000104.1, forward strand.
TTTCAGGGGAAAGGCACATCCCGGCCGACAGCGTAGCGCGTGCAGTCGCCGGCCATCGACCGGGATGAAGCATTGCCACCCTTTTGGAGAGGGGAGTGACAACGTTGTCCTGCGCATTAGCGCGTAGCCGCAGGGGTTGCAACAGCGATTTGCCACGGCTCGTCGCAGGACATGAAAAAAGCCGCCAAGCCCTTGCAGGCCGGCGGCTTATTTTCTGTCGGTCGGCTTGTATCAGCCGCCGTAGAGATTGGTCGGCAGGCCCTTCACACCGCATTCCACCTCGAAAAAGGCGCCGTCATAGTCGGATTCGGGCAGGCCGATCGCGGCCGAGCTGACGAACATGCGGTCGAGGTCGGGACCGGCGAAGGTGATGTTGGTCACTTGCTTGGCTGGCAGTTCGATCGCCCGATCGAGCTTACCCTCGGGCGAAAAGCGGCTGATCCGCGAACCGCCCCAATGGGCCACCCACAAATAGCCTTCGGCATCCACCGTCATGCCATCGGGATGGCCATCGGCTTCGGTGAAGGTGATGAAGGGCTGGCGATCGTGAATCGTTCCGTCCGGGCCGCGGCAGAAGCGATACATGATCCGGCGGCCGGTATCGCTATGATAGAGATACTCGCCGCAGGCCGAGAAGGCCGGGCCGTTGGGCACGCGATAGCCATCGTCCATCACTGTGACCGAACCATCGGGATCGAGGCGATAGAGCGCGCCGACATCCTGCCCTTCGGCCATGTCCATCGTGCCGCACCAGATGCGGCCATCCTTGTCCGCCTTGCCATCGTTCATGCGATTGCCGGGCAGATGCGGTTCGGGATCATGGATCGGGGTGATCGCCAGCGGGTCCAGCGTGAAGCTGGCAAAGCCGCTCTGGAAACCACCGATGAAGCCGCCCTGCGCCCGCTCGGCCACCCAGCCAAGCGGTTCGGGCATGGCCCAGCGCGACACCTGGCCATCGTCGAGCGACAGGCGGTTGAGCGCCGGGGCGAGGATATCGACCCAATAGATGGCATTTTCACGGGCGGACCAGAGCGTCCCCTCCCCCAGCGTGTCGCGGATATCGCCGCGTTCGATCTTGCGCCAGGCGGTCATGTCAGCGCTTCACCGACAGGCGATAGACCATCTGGTGATGATAGGGCTTGCCCGGATCGACCCGCGCCGAAACGAAGCTCGGCTGATTGGGCGAGTCGGGGAATTTCTGCGGTTCCAGCGCGATGCCGTCACCCATGCGATACACATGGCTGTTCTTGCCGATGAAGGTGCCGTCCAGGAAATTGCCGGTATAGAATTGTACGCCCGGCTCGGTGGTCAGCACTTCGAGGACGCGGCCCGATGCCGGATCTTCCAGACGCGCGGCCAGGCCCGGCATCTTGGTCAGCCCCTTGTCGAGCGCGAAATTATGGTCATAGCCGCGGCCCGCGATGATCTGCGCATCATGGCCATCGCGAATGCCGTCGGCAACGCGGCGACCATTGCGGAAGTCGAACACGCCGCCTTCCACCGGCTTCAGTTCGCCGGTCGGGATCAGGTTGGCATCGACCGGGGTATAGGCCTTGGCCGGAATCGTCAGCACATGGCCCAGCGCGCCGTCGGTCGAGCCTTCGCCGCCCAGGTCGAAGATCGCATGGTTGGTCATGTTGACGATGGTCGGCTTGTCGGTCTTCGCGTCGAACGCAATGCCCAGATTGCCACTCTCATCCAGCGTGTAGGTGACGGTGACGTCCAGCTTGCCGGGATAGCCCGAATCGCCATCGGGGCTGACCAGCGACAGTATCAGCGTCGCGACCGGGCCGCTCTTGACCGACACGACCTTCCACACCTGCTTGTCGAAGCCCTTGCCGCCGCCATGCAGCGAATTGACCTTGTCGTTGAGCGGCAGCTGATAGGCCTTGCCATCAAGGCTGAACTTGCCGCCGGCGATGCGGTTGGCATAGCGGCCTACGGTCACGCCGAAAAAGTTGGGATGGTCGACATAGCCGGCCAGATCGTCATAGCCGAGCAGCACATCGGCGCTCTTGCCGTCCTTATCCGGGCCGGACAGCGACTGGAGCGTCGCGCCATAGCTCAGGATCTTGGCCGACACGCCATGGCTGTTGCTCAGCGTGATCGTCTCGATCGCGGTGCCGTCCGCCAGCTTGCCGGCCGGGGCACGGCTGGCATCCGCCGCCATCGCCGTGCCGCTTGCGAGCGACAGGGCCAGTGCGTATGACAGCGCTGTTTTCAAATCGACGACCTTTCGCATGGACTTCCTCTCGTGAAACCTACGCCCATTGACGGGCGGTTACGGGGGATATACTCCGACAAAATAAGCGGACGCAACCCTAGATCGGTCTCGTCAGCTAGTGGAACTGCACTGGAGAAGGATGAATGGCAGGACCGATTTCCTCAGGCGCTGCGCCGGTCGCAACGCATAACCCCGGCACGCGTTATGGGCCCGCGCTCGCGCTGCTGGCCAGCCTCTTCTTCATGTGGGGCTTCATCACCGTCATCAACAACACGCTGCTGCCGCATCTGCGCAGCGTGTTCGAGCTGAGCTATACCCAGACGACCTTGATCGAATCGGTCTGGTTCATCGCCTATTTCGTCGCCTCGATTCCCTCGGCCAAGCTGATCGAGCGGGTCGGCTATCAGAAGTCGCTGGTGATCGGCCTGCTGATCATGGCTGCCGGCGCGCTGGGCATGACGGTCGCCGCGTCGATCCCCTCCTATGGCGTGACCCTGGTCATGCTGTTCGTGATCGCTAGCGGCATCACCCTGCTGCAGGTCGCCGCCAACCCCTATGTCGCGGTCGTCGGCAAACCGGAAACCGCCTCGTCGCGCCTCAACCTGGTGCAGGCGATGAACTCGGCCGGCACGATGCTGGCCCCGATGTTCGGCGCCTATCTGATCCTCGGCCGGTCGAAGGCCGGCACGGCGCAGGGCGAAGTCGTCCTGACCCAGGCCGAACGCCTGGCCGACGCCCAGTCGGTGATCCTGCCTTATGTGCTGGTCGCGATCGTGCTGGTGGTGCTAGCCTTCGTCATCGCCCGCTTCCCCCTGCCCGCCATGGGCAGCGCGACCTCGCGCCTGGCCAAGGAAGAGCGCAAGAAGCATTCGCTCTGGTCGCACCGCAACCTGGTGTTCGGCATCCCGGCGATCTTCATCTATCTGATCGCGGAAATCGGCGTCGCCAACCTGTTCGTCAATTTCGTCAGCCAGCCGACCATCGCCAACCTGACCCATGAGCAGGCCGGCAATTATCTGTCGCTGCTGTGGGGCGGCATGATGGTCGGCCGCTTCGCCGGTTCGGCGATCATGCAAAAGTTCGACGCGGGCCATGTCCTCGCCGCCTTCTCGGTCGGTGCCTTCATCGTGATGATGGTCACCGTCTTCACCACCGGCCCGGTCGCCATGTGGTCGCTGATCCTGGTCGGCCTGTTCCACTCGATCATGTTCCCGACCATCTTCACCCTCGGCATCAAGGGCCTCGGCCCGCTGACCGAAGAAGGTTCGGGCCTGCTGGTGATGGCAATCGCCGGTGGCGCACTGGTCGTGGTGCAGGGCTGGATGGCCGACCATTATGGCCTGCAGACCAGCTTCCTGCTGACCGCCGCCTGCGAACTCTATGTCCTCTTCTACGCCCTGTGGGGATCGAAGACGACGCAGGCGCTGCCGGAGCCGGAACTGCACTAAACGTCAGGCTTGGACCCAAACAGAAAAGGCCGGGGTGGATCGCCACCCCGGCCTTTTCTGTTTGGGTTGTTTTGCTAGGCGCCTACGGCGCCTCCCCTCAGCGCCCCATCGTGCTCGCCGTATCCTCCAGCGCCAGGTCGACCAGCACACCCATCGCCTCGGCCGCCGCGACCGGATCGCCCGCCGCGATCGCGTCATAGACGCGGACATGGTCGGGAATCGGGTTGCGCGGCAGGGCGCGGGCGCGCTGCTTGAACTGGGTGGTCCAGTTGACCGCCGCGCCGATGCTGGCAGTCAGCGTCAGCAAGGCATCATTGCGCGTCGCGTTCAGGATCGCATTGTGGAAATCGCGGTCGGCCGCGCGCCCTGCCTCGGTCGCCAGCGTATGGCGGCGCATCGCGGTCAGCGCATCCTTCATGATGCGCAGATCCTCCTTGTCGCGCCGCATCGCCGCCAGCCGCGCTGCTGCCGGCTCGACGATGGCGCGCAGCTCGAACAGGTCGCGCACGAACTGGATGTCGGGTTCGCCGGCAAAGGCCCAGGCCAGCACTTCAGGGTCCAGCAGGTTCCAGCGATTGCGCGGCAGCACGCGGGTGCCCGCCTTGGGCCGGCTTTCGACCAGCCCCTTGGCGGTCAGCACCTGGATCGCCTCGCGATAGGCGCTGCGCGATACTTCCAGTTCCTCGGCAAAGGCGACTTCGCCCGACAGCGTGTCGCCGGGCTGATATTGGCCGGACAAGATCGCCATGCCCAGCTTGTGCGCGATCGCGCCATGCAGCCGGCGACCGGGGCCGCGCGTCGGCTTGGCCGCCCCTCCGCCATTGTCCGCCCCTGCCCCATTTCCGGGCGGCTTCCCCTGTTCCATTCACGCTCCTCTCGGCCTGCCCCTCATCAGGCATGGCTCTTCTTAAAAGACAATCATTGCCATTACCATCTTCCTGTAATATGTCGGAGTAATTAAGGGATGGAAAGGGAAAAGGCGGCCGCCATTCGGCTGATTGCCCGACCTTTCCAGGCAGCGCGCCAGCTTGGCGCAAAGCGGGATTGTCTAGCCAATACCAGCGCCATGGATCGGCGCGCGGGAGGAGAGTTTTTCATGACATTGCGTCTGTTGCAGCACCGCGCCGAAAACGGCGTCCGGTCCGTGATCGCGGCCGAAGGTGAAACCGCCCATTTCGTTCCCGGTTTCGACAGCATCCGCGCGCTCGCGCTGCATGCCATCGACCGCAAGATCAGCCTGGCCGAAGCGGTCGCCGCCGCGGGCAAGGGTGATGCTGTCAACATCGGTGTCGCTTTCGAGGCCGGCGAACTGCTCGCCCCGATCGACCATGAGGATGGCGCCCATATCCAGCTGACCGGCACCGGCCTCACCCATCTCGGCTCGGCCGAGGGTCGCGACAAGATGCACCGCGAAGCGGCCGCCGTCGAAAAGCAGACCGATTCGATGCGCATGTTCCTGGAAGGGCTGGAGGGCGGCAAGCCCGCCGCTGGCCAGACCGGCCAGCAGCCCGAATGGTTCTACAAGGGTGACGGCTCGCAGCTCGTCGGCCCGACCGACCCGCTCACCATGCCAGCCTTTGCCAAGGATGGCGGCGAGGAACCGGAAATCGCCGGCATCTACATCATCGGCCCCGACGGCATGCCCTATCGCCTCGGCCTCGCGCTCGCCAACGAGTTCAGCGACCATGTGACCGAGCGCCACAATTATCTGTGGCTCGCCCACTCCAAGCTGCGCCAGGCTTCGCTTGGCCCGGAACTGCTGGCCGGCACCCCGCCCGAACATATCGAGGGTACCAGCCGCATCCTGCGCGACGGCCAGACCATCTGGGAAAAGCCGTTCCTGTCGGGCGAAGGCAATATGTCGCACAGCTTCGCCAACCTGGAACATCATCATTTCAAATATGACCTGTTCCGCCGCCCCGGCGACGTCCATGTCCATTTCTTCGGCACCGCCACCCTGTCCTTCAGCGACGGCGTGCAGACGCAGGAAGGTGATGTGTTCGAAATCATCGCCGCGCCGTTCACCCTGCCGGTGCGCAATGCGCTCAAGCGTGCCGAACCTGTCGAAGTGACCGTACAGGCGCTCTGAAGCGATGGACCCGATCCGCATCGCGATCATCGGCATCGGCAAGATTGCACGCGACCAGCATGTCCCCGCCATCCGTGGGAACAGCGCATTCAGTCTTGCCGCGACGGTCAGCCCGCATGACGCCGGGCTGGACGACGTGCCGCACCATGCCAGCCTGGACGAATTGCTGGAACAGGGTCCGGCCGTCGATGCGGTCGCGCTCTGCACCCCGCCCCAGGTCCGTTACGACCTGGCGGCGCAGGCCCTGGCCAAGGGCATCCATGTCTTCCTGGAAAAGCCGCCCGGCGCGACCCTGGCTGAAGTGGCCGCGCTCAGCGCCCGTGCCGACAAGGTCGGGGCCAGCCTGTTCGCGGCCTGGCATTCGCGCTTTGCCGCCGGCGTCGCCCCGGCCCGCGCCTGGCTTGCCGAACGGCGGATCGACAAGGTGTCGATCATCTGGCGTGAAGATGTCCGCGTCTGGCATCCGGGCCAGGCCTGGATCTGGCAGCCCGGCGGCCTGGGCGTGTTCGACCCCGGCATCAACGCCCTGTCGATCGCGACCCATATCCTGCCGCGCCCCTTCTTCCTGAAGGACGCGACCCTGGTGCTGCCGGAAAACCGCGCAGCGCCGATCGCCGCCGACATCCTGTTCCGCGACACCGCCGGCGCCGAAATCCACATGGATCTCGACTGGCGCCAGACCGGCCCGCAAAGCTGGGACATCATCGTCGAAACCGATGCCGGCCCCTTGAAGCTCAGCCATGGCGGCGCCGTGCTGTCGCTGCCCAGCGGCACCGAACATGGCGAGGATATCGAATATGCCGGCCTCTACAGCCGCTTCGCCACATTGATCCGCGGTGGCCGCAGCGATGTCGACACCGACCCGCTGCGCCTGGTCGCCGACGCCTTCCTGCGCGGCAAGCGGGAAACCACCGACGCATTTCACGACTGACATTCGAGAGGAGAGAGGAATGTTGAAAGCCCTGCGCCGTACCACGGCCGCGCTGCTGCTGTGCGCCACCGCGCTCGCCCCGGCCGCGCACGCCCAGACCGGCGGCAAGCCGACCACGGCGACGATCCATGCCGACCAGCCCGGCGCCGTCTATGACAAGCGCGTCTTCACCCAGTTTGCCGAGCATCTGGGCAATGGCATCTATGGCGGCCTGTGGGTCGGCAACGACAAGTCCATCCCCAACACCAACGGCTTCCGCAACGACGTCGTCGCCGCACTGCGCAACCTGTCGGTGCCGGTGATCCGCTGGCCCGGCGGCTGCTTCGCCGACGAATATCACTGGCGTGAGGGCATCGGCCCCAAGAAGGACCGCCCGGTCAAGGTCAACACCCATTGGGGCGGCGTGACCGAACCCAACACCGTCGGCACGCACGAATTTTTCGAGCTGCTGCGCCAGGTCGGCGCCGAAGCCTATATCGCCGGCAATGTCGGCAATGGCACGCCGCAGGAAATGGCCGAATGGGTCGAATATATGACCGCGCCCGCCGGCAGCCTTGCCGAACTGCGCGCCAAGAACGGCCATAAGGAACCCTGGGCCGTTCCCTATTTCGGCATCGGCAACGAGCTGTGGGGTTGCGGTGGCAACATGCGCCCCGAATTCGCCGCCGACGAAACCCGTCGTTACGCCACGTTCGTCAAGGCGCCCGCCGGCACCAAGATCATGAAGGTCGCCGCCGGCGCCAATGTCGACGACTATAACTGGACCGAAACCATGATGCGCGTCGCGGGCGACAAGCTCGATGGCGTCTCGCTCCATTATTATGTCCACCCCGCCGGTGGCTGGCCGCCGCGCGCACCCGCCGTCGATTTCGACGAAAATGGCTGGGCCGACGCACTCAACGGCGCGATGCACATGGACGAGCTGATCACCAAGCACAGCGCGATCATGGACAAGTACGATCCCAAGAAGCGCGTCTTCCTGGCGGTCGACGAATGGGGCAGCTGGTATGCCCAGGATCCGGGCACGCATCCCGGCTTCCTGCGCCAGCAGAATACGCTGCGCGACGCGCTGATCGCCTCGATCCATCTCGACATCTTCGCCAAGCATGCCGACCGCGTCCGCATGACCGCGATCGCGCAGATGGTGAACGTGCTGCAGGCGATGATCCTGACCGACGGCAAGAAGATGGTGCTGACGCCCACCTATCATGTCTTCGAGATGTACAAGCCCTGGCAGGACGCCACCGTGCTGCCGATCGACATCCAGTCGCCCTGGTATGCGAAGGATCAGTACACGATGCCGGCGGTCAGCGGCTCGGCGGTCAAGGGCAAGGACGGCAAGGTCCATGTCGGCCTGTCGAACCTCGACCCGAACCAGACCAACACCGTCACCGTGAAGCTCGATGGCCTGAGCGCCAGCGGCGTCACCGGTCGTATCCTGACGGCGTCGGCGATCAATTCGCACAACACGTTCGACGCGCCCGAAACCGTCAAGCCCGTCGCCTTCACCGGCGCACAGGTCAGCGGCGGCACGCTGACCGTCGCGCTGCCGCCCAAGTCGGTGGTCGTGCTCGAACTGCAATAAGGCTTTTCGCCAACTGGGTGGGCGGCTCTTCGGGGCTGCCCGCCCATTTTTCGTTTTCGATAATTTGGGGAGAGGCCGGCAGATGCGGCAGACCATCATCACCTTGGCAAGCCTTGCCCTGCTGGCCGGCAGCGCGATCGCGCAGGCACCGACTGCGCCGACCGCCACCACGCTCAACGACCGGCTGACCGGCGACCTCGTCCCCACCCATGATCCGGTCATCATCCGCGAAGGCGGCACCTATCATGTCTTCAGCACCGGCCATGGCGACCGGCTGATCGAGACGCGGACCTCGCCCGACCTTGTCCACTGGACCGCCGGCAAGCCCGTCTTCACCGCCCTGCCCGACTGGGCCAAGCAGGCGATCCCCGGCAGCAACGGCATGTGGGCGCCCGACATTTCCTATGTGAACGGCCGCTATCGCCTCTATTATTCGGTTTCGACCTTCGGTTCGAACCGCTCGGCCATCGGCCTTGCCACCAGCCCGACACTCGACCCCAAGGCGAAGAATTTCGGCTGGCGCGACGAGGGGCTGGTCGTCATGTCGACCAGGGAGGATGATTATAACGCGATCGATCCCAATTTCATCATCGACCGCGATGGCCGCCACTGGCTGAGCCTCGGCAGCTTCTGGACCGGTATCAAGCTGTTCGAGCTGGATCCCAGGACCGGCAAGCCCAAGGATCCCAAGGCCAAGCCCTATTCGATCGCGCGTCGCCCGGCCCCCGCCGGCGGCCCGGCGCCGGTGGAAGCGCCCTTCATCGTCGATCATGGCGGCTATTATTGGCTGATGGTCAGCTATGACTATTGCTGCAAGGGCGTGAACAGCACCTATTACACCGTGATGGGCCGCTCCAAGGACATCACCGGTCCCTATCTAGGCAAGGACGGCAGCCCGCTGATGGAAGGCGGCGGCAGCATCTTCCTGCGCGCCGACCTGCAGGAACAGCAGCGCTTCCGCGGCCCCGGCCATGCCGGCTGGCTGCATGATCGCGATGGCAAGGACTATGTCGTCTACCATGCCTATGACAAACAGGCGAACGGCGCCCCGACCCTGCGCATTGCGCCGGTGCGCTGGGGGGCTGACGGCTGGCCCGTTGCCGATTATTGATCCAATTGTCTGACTATCGCCGCGTCCCGCCGCGGCATCAGGAGAGAGAAGAATGAATTTCGCCCTGTCCCGCCGTGGCTTCCTTGCCAGCACTGCCGCCTTGTCGGCCGCGCCGATCGCCGCGCGCGCCGGTGCCGCCGCTCCGGCCGTTGCCGCCCCGGTTCCGGTCAATCCGCTGGTCAAGCAGCGCGCCGACGCGCAGGTCTTCCTGCATGATGACGGCTATTATTACATGACCGGATCGGTGCCCGAATATGACCGTCTGGTGCTGCGCCGCTCCAAGACGCTGGCCGGCCTTGCCACCGCCGAGGAGGCGGTGCTGTGGCGCCATGAGGCAAGCGGCCCGCGCTCCGGCTTCATCTGGGCGCCCGAACTCCACCAGATCGACGGCAAATGGTACATGTATTTCGCCGCCGGCCCGAGCGGCGGCGGCGACGACGTGTTCCGCATCCGCACCTATGCCGTGGTATGCGACGGCGCCGATCCGATGACCGGCAAATGGAGCGTACTGGGCGAATTCCAGGCCCCCTGGGACAGTTTCAACCTCGATTCCACCAGCTTCGTCCACAAGGGCGTGCGCTATTTCGCCTGGGCCCAGAAGGAACCGGGCATCAACACCAACAGCAACCTTTACATCGCCAAGCTGGAATCGCCACTGAATCTGGCCGGCAAGGCGACCCGCCTGACCGTGCCCACGCTCGACTGGGAAGTGCGCGGCTACAAGGTGGCCGAAGCCCCCGCCGTCCTGCATCGCAATGGTCGCCTGTTCATGACCTATTCGGCCAGCGCCACCGACGCGCGCTATTGCCTGGGCATGCTGACCGCCGACGAGAATGCCGACCTGCTCGATCCTAAGAGCTGGACCAAGTCGCCCCAGCCGGTGTTCAAGACCTGCACCGAAACCAGCGTCTATGGCCCCGGCCACAACAGCTTCACCGTGGACGAGAAGGGCCGCGACATCCTCGTCTATCATGGCCGCGACTATGAGGCGATCCAGGGCGACCCGCTGTTCAACCCGGACCGCCACACCCGCGTCCAGCGCCTCTATTTCCAGGCCGACGGCACCCCGGACTTCGGCGTGCCCGTGGGCAATGGCGCGATGCCGGAACGGTTCGTCTCGGCTGCCGATCCCAAGGCGCTGCTGGCCCATCAGGGCACGGAGCTGATCGCGGGCAATCCCGCGCTCGCCCAGACCCAGTTCCGCCAGTCGCCCGGCCGCGCCGGCGCGAAGAGCGTGATGCTCTCCCCCATCCTGCTGCCCGATCATTATCTGGTCGCGGCCAAGGACGGCACGGTCAGCCTGATGAAGGATGATCGCAGCGCCGATTTCGCGCTGCGCAGCCAGTTCGTCCGGTTCGAGGATGCGGCCCAGGGTACGGTCCGCTTCGCGACCATCGCCGTCGCCGGCAAGCATCTCGCCGCAATCGACGGGCGCATCGGCCTCGCGCGCAGCAAGGACCCGCGCACGCAATGGTACGCCGACTGAACGCGACTCGCCGAGTCTGACAAATAGGGCCATGGGCTCGCGCCGCCAAAAGCCGCGCAAGCCCATGGCCTTTCGGCCTTTTATGGCCTGAAACGCCCGAAAAACCGGGCCAGAATCGCTGCGGCAAATTTGCAACATGGGTGCCACGTAGCGCAACCCCGACCCAATATTTCACTTGCGCTTCTCAGCATGTGGAAATAATTAGTCCGAGTAATTCGTGGGCATGGCAACGGGCCAGCCCCTTGGGGAGGACTTGAAAATGGCTATCCGGCCGATCGCACTCTGTTCTGCGTCGCTTGTCGCGCTGACCCTGTCGGGCGCCGCCTTCGCGCAGACCGACGCCGCTCCGCAGACCGTTACTCAGGAAGCACCGACCGAAGATATCGTCGTCACCGGCGTGCGCGCGTCGATCGTCGGCGCCCTGAACGTCCGCAAGGAATCGACCCAGATCGTCGATTCGATCGTGTCCGAAGACGTCGGCAAATTGCCTGACAATAATGTCGTCGAAGCGCTTCAGCGCGTAACCGGCATCCAGGTTACCGACCGCGCCGGCGGCGAAGCGGCGACCATCACCATTCGCGGCCTGACCGACCCGTTGACCACCCTTAACGGCCGCAACATCTTCACTGCCGCCGGCACGTCCTTCGCCCTGCAAGACATCTCGGCCAACCTCGTGAAGCAGGTCGATGTCTACAAGACGCGTTCGGCCGACCAGCTCGAAACCGGCCTTGCCGGCCAGATCGACGTCCAGACCCGTCGCCCGCTCGACTTCGATGGCTTCACCATTTCCGGCCTGGCGCGCGGCGTCTATTCGGAGCTGGCGGACAAGTTCAATCCGAACGTCGCTCTGCTGGTCAGCGATCGCTGGGAAACCGGCATCGGCGACATCGGCTTCCTGATCAACGGCAGCTACACCCGTGCCCATTATCGTAACCAGAATCTCCAGGCCGGCGCCATGGTGCCCTTCGCCACCGAGAATCCGCCCGAAGGTTCGGGCCTGACCCCGCTGCAGCGTATCTTCCCTGGCGCGACCAACGAGAACTGGACGCCGGGCCTCGACGCCGGCCTGCCGACCGCACCGGGTTCGACACTCAACATCAACGGCGTCGAAACGCCCTATTATCTCTCGCGTGACGCCGTCATCGCCTCCGACCTCTACGGCAAGCGCGAGCGTCCGTCGGTCAACGCTGCGCTCCAGTGGGCGCCCAATGACAGTTCGGTTTACACCGCCGAGGTGTTCTACACCGGCTTCCGTGGGGAAACCTTCAACAGCCTGCACTTCAGCTTTGCCGACTGGTGGGGCAACCTGCCCGCCGACGTGGCCAACAGCTTTGAACTCTATGATGGCACCAACATCATCAAGTCGCGCCAGATGGGCGCGGTCGCCGGCTTCAACAGCGGCGACATGGCGACCAACAAGACAGACAGCTATGTCTATGCGCTGAACGCCAAGTGGGACGTGGGTGAGCGCGGCAAGATCGTCGCCGACATCGCCTATCAGGACAGCAAGAACGAAACCTCCTTCTTCGCTATCCGTACCGATCGCGGCCCGCTCGACATCGACGTCGATTTCAACGCCGGTGGCGGCCTGCCTGCCTACAGCTTCGCCAATCAGGGCGTGCTGACCGATGCAAGCCAGTGGACCGTCGGCAACCTGTTCGACAGCGGCACCAAGAACACCGGCAGCGCCCTGACCATGATGCTGGACGGCGAATATAAGTGGGATGAAGGCTTCCTGCGTCGCATCAAGGCCGGCTTCCGCTTCGATGATCGCAATGCCGATTCCTACGTCCGCGATCAGGGCGCCGGCGGCCTGCCGGGCATGACACTGGCGGCCTTCAGCCAGGGCACTCCCTTCACCAACAGCGGCTTCTTCGACGGACGCGCCGACATCCCGACCAGCTGGGTGCTGGCTGACCCGCGCAGCATGGACAAGGATGCTGTCCGCAGCCTCTATCGTTCCGTAGCCCCCGGCCTGTTGCTGTCGGACGAAATGACTTTCGGCCATGTGTTCGGCATCAACGAAACCAATCTGGCCGCCTATGTCATGGCTGATGGTGAAGTCGAAATCTTCGGTCGCCCGCTGCAGCTTCAGGCTGGCGTGCGCTTCGTTGCGATCGACACGCTGTACGACTATTTCGACCGCGGCAATAATTTCGCGCGCACCACCGTGTCGACCGGTTCGGAAAAGTTCCTGCCGTCCTTCACCGCGCGCTATAATCTGACCGACAATCTGCGCATCCGCTTCAACTATGGCGAAACGCTGCGCCGTCCGGCCTTTGGCGATCTCAACCCCAATCTGGCGCTGACGGGCGATCTCTCCCGCATCGGCTTTGGCTCGGGTTCGTCGGGCAACGCCAATCTGCGTGCGACCCATTCGAAGAATATGGACCTTGCGATCGAATGGTATTTCGAACGCAACAGCGCCATCTATGCGACCGCTTTCCGTCGCAAGATCGACGGTCTGGTTGTGCCGCTGACCGTGCGTGAGTTCATCCCGAACAACTATCTGCCGCGCAACGAAACCTATACCGAATATTTCAACATCACCCGGCCTGAAAACGCCTCGAACGGCACGCTCAAGGGTGTGGAACTGGGTCTCACCTACTTCCCGTCCTATCTGCCGTCGATCCTCGATGGCCTGGGCTTCACCGGCAGCGCGACGATCCTGGATTCCGAACAGACGATCCCGGTCGTCAACAATGAAGGTGAGATCACCGGCACCGCCAAGTCGGCCTTCTTCGGCGTGTCGAAGCTGTCCTATAACGCCACGCTGGCCTATGACAGCGGCCCGGTCGGTGCCCGCCTGTCCTACATCTGGCGCAAGGGCTTCCTGAACAACAATGAAGGCCGCTCCTTCGCCAACCCGATCGGCATGTGGCGCGCGCCCGAAAAGAGCCTGGACTTCCAGCTGACCTGGAACGTCAATGACGATATCGGCGTCACTTTCGACGCGGTGAACATCACCAAGGCGAAGCAGCAGAACTATTACAAGTTCGGCGATGTCGGCAATCCGACGGAGTTCAACTCCAGCACGCTGCTGATTGATCGGACCTTCGCTCTGGGTGTTCGCTTCAAGTTTGACTGAGTGCCCGATGGGGCGTGGCGTCTCCTCGCTGCGCCCCATTTTCATGGCGGTCGTTCCGGGAACCCTCTCCAACTCCCCGGAACGGCCGCCATATTTGTTTCAGGATACAGGGAGACGGACGATGCGCGCGATGAGGATGCTTCTGCTGGCAGGGGCTGCCATGATCGGCATGGGCGCCGCCTCTCCCCCTCCCCGCTCCGCCGGCCTCGATACCCATGCGATCGCGGTGCAGCGCTTCGGCAATGACGCGCCCTGGTATCAGGATCGCATCCCCTTCTTCGAATCCGCCGACCCCAAGATCGACGCCGTCTATTATTATCGCTGGCAGCTCTATCGCGGGCATCAGCGCGACCTGGGCGAAGAAGGGTATATCACCACCGAATTTTTCGACGATGTCGACTGGCAGCGCCATCCCTATGCCAGCCTCAACGACGCGACCGGCTTTCATCTGGCCGAAGGGCGCTGGCTGAACGACCGGCGCTTTGCCGACGACTATATCCGCTTCATGTATCGCGGCGGCAATGACCGCCACTTCACCGACTATATGGCGGACTCGGTCTGGGGCCGTTACCTGATCGATGGCGACAAGGCGGGCGTGCTCGAACATCTGCCGGTGATGCGCCATATCTACCGCCTGTGGGACGAGAAGTTCGACTTCGACAAGGGGCTCTATTTCGTCGAGCCGCTGCTCGACGCGACCGAATATACCGTCTCCTCGATCGACGCTTCGGGCGGCAAGGACGGCTTCCGCGGTGGCGACGCCTTCCGCCCCTCGGTCAACAGCTACATGTATGCCAATGCCCGCGCGCTGGCGAAGATGGCGACCATGGCCGGCGACACCGCCATGGCGCAGGAATATGAGGCGCGGGCACAGGCGCTGAAGGACCATGTCCTTGCCGACCTGTGGAGCGAGAAGCTCGACCATTTCATCGACCGGCACGAGAGCCGCAAGAATCCGCACGTCAAATATTGGGATCCGATCCGCAATCGCGAACTGGTCGGCTACCTCCCCTGGATGTTCGACCTGGTCCCGGACGACGCCAAATATGCCGGCGCCTGGGCGCATCTGCTCGACCCCGCCTCGCTCGCCGGCAAGGCGGGCATGCGCACGGTCGAAGCGAATTACGAATATTATATGCGGCAATATCGCTATCTGGGCGATGCACCGGAATGCCAGTGGAACGGCCCGATCTGGCCCTATCAGACGACCCAGGTGCTGATCGCCATGGCCAATCTGCTCGATCATCATGCCCAGCAGGGCCCGGTGACCCGCAGCGACTATATGCGCCTGCTGCGCCAATATACCGCGCTCCATTATCAGGGGAACCGGCTCGATCTGGAGGAGGATTATCATCCCGAAACCGGCAAGCCGATCGTCGGCCTCGATCGCAGCCATCATTATTTCCATTCGGGCTATAATGACCTGATCCTGGGCGGTCTGGTCGGCATCCGCCCCCGCGTCGACGACGTGCTGGAGGTGAACCCGCTGCTGCCCGACGCCGGCGATCCGCAGGCGCTGGCCTGGTTCCGGGCGCAGGACGTGCCCTATCATGGCCATCGCATCGCCGTGACCTGGGACGCGGACGGCAGCCATTATGGCCGGGGCAAGGGCCTGTCGGTCGAGGTCGACGGCAAGGAAGTCGCCCGGCGCGAGACATTGGGCCGGATCGAGCTGCCGGTGGCGCGCGTCGCCAATGCGCCGGTCGCCCGGCCGATCAACCGCGCCGTGCAACTGGTGCGCGGCCAGTTCCCGATCGGCAGCGCATCCAGCAACACCGACCCCGAAAATGTCCATGACGCGATCGACGGCCGCACCTGGTTCTTCCCCGAACTGCCCAATGGCTGGTCCTCCGCGCCCGGAGAGGCCAACCAATGGTATGCCATCGACCTGGGCAAACCGGTGTCCATCGGCCGCGCCGAACTCGCCTTCTTCGCCGACGGCAAGCAGTTTGCCGTGCCGCAATCCTATCGCCTGCAGGCCATGGTCGATGGCCAATGGCGCGATGTCGCGACGCCCAAGGGCGCGCCGCTCGCCAATGGCGTGACCGACCTGCGCTTTGCCGGCCGCGCCGCGCGCCAGTGGCGGGTGCTGATGCGCCAGCCCCAGGGCAAGGCGATCCGGCTGGCGGAGATCAAGCTGTTCGACCGCTGAATTGGCTATGGCCCTCGATCGTGACGCAGCCTAAACGGACCGTCGCCCTGTTCAGCAAGCTGTGTTAGGGCGGATCGATCGGCGGCCCGGCACTGCAGGCCGCCAGCAATAAAGGGCATGATGGTGACAGCGGCTGGCGAGCTTCGGTTTCGCTTTCGATTGCTCGGCGATTTCCGCCTGATCGACGAGGCGGACGGACGCGACCATAGCCCGCGCAGCCGCAAGGCCTGTGCCCTGCTTGCCCATCTTGCGCTGGAGCCCGATCGCCGCGCCAGCCGCGACCGGCTGGTCGGCCTGTTGTGGAGCGACCGGGGCGAGGTGCAGGCCCGCGCCAGCCTGCGCCAGGCACTGACCGACCTGCGTGCGCATCCGGCCGCCCCGCTCATCCAAATCGAACGGCGTGACCTGCATCTGGCAGAGGGTGGCTTTTCCAGCGACCTGGGCGAGATACTGGCCTGCGCCGCCGCCAACGACCTGAACGGACTGGCCCGTATCCTGGATGGCGCGGGTAGCGCGATACTGGACGGGCTGGAGGGACTGGATCGCAGCTTCGACGACTGGCTGATGATCGAACGGCAACGCTGGCGCGAGCGCATCGTCCAGGATGTGCTGCACGCTGTCGAGCGCAATGGCCAGGACGATCTGCTCGACCTGCGCCGGGCGATCCTGACCCAGTTGCAGCGGCTCGACACCGGCGATGAACGGATCGCCCGGCTCGGCATGGCGCTCGACCAGAAGGCCGGCGACCATGTCGCGCTCCACCGCCGCTACCGCCAGTTGGAGACCGGGCTGCAACGCGATCTGGATGCCCGCGTGTCGCCCGACACCGAAAGACTGCTGCGCGAACTGACGACGGTCGGATCGGTCATCGCTCCCGCCCCGCGCGCGACCGCCGCGCCCGCTGTCGCCACAATCCCGCAGGCCAATGTCGAGCCGCCGATCCTGGTGATCGCCCCTTTCAGGCTGATCGGCGATAGCGGCCCGGACGGCGCCCTGCTCACCAGCATTTGCCATGACGATCTGCAGACCGCCCTGGGTGGCATGCGCGACCTGCGCATCCTGTCAGTCGACGCGCCATCGGCCGAGCGGATGAAGGCGGCCGCCCCCGCCTCGATCGCCAGCTATGCGCTGGACGGGTCGGTCCGCGCTGATGGCGACGGCTGGCGCATCAATCTGCGCATGACGCGGATCGACAGCGGCTTCCTGGTCTGGACGCGCCAGTTGACCGTGCGCCAGGGCGAATTGCTCGCCGCGATCGACGATCTGGTCGCCCGGATCGCTGGCGCCATCCTGCCGGTGGTCGAACGCGATGTCGGCAAGCTGATGGAAGGACGTGTGCCCAGCGGGTCGGACGCCTATCCGCTCTATTTCACCGCCCGCGCCAAGATATTGGCCGCCGCCAACCTGGCCGAGGTGCAGGAAGGCGCCGACCTGCTGGAACGCGCGATCCTGCTGGAGCCGCGCCTGACCAACGCCTATCTGCAACTGGCGCGCCTCTACAACACCGATTTCATGCAGTTGATGGCGGGCCATGATGCCGCGCCGCTGCGCGCCCGCGCCTTCGACCTCTGCACCCGCGCGGTCGCGCTGGAACCCACCCATGGCGGCGTGCAGTCGCGCCTCGCCTGGTGCTATTTGCGGCGCGGCGACATGAAGCAGGCGATGCAGGGCTTCATGACCGCGCTCGACCTGACGCCCTTTCACGCCGACGGCATCAACGAGATCGGCTTCGGCCTCGTCCATCTGGGCGAGATGAAGGAAGCGCAGCGCCTGATCGCCCGCGCCTTCGAACTGAACCCCTTTCCGTCGGACGAATATTTTTCCGATCTGGCCGTGCTCTACGCCCTGTCGGGCGAGCATGAGGCAGCGGAAACCCAGTTCGAGATCGGCCGCAATCGATCGATCCATTATCTGGCGGTGCGGGGCGCCAATCTGGGCATGCTGGGCGGCGCGAAGCAGGCCGCCCCGGTGATCGACGAACTGCGCCAGCGTTTCGCCAGCCTGTGGCAAGGCGATGCTCCAGCCCGCGACGCCGATCTGGTCGACACCATGATCCAGTTCCTGCCGCTGCAGGGGCCGGCCGAACGCAGCCTGTTCCTAACCGGGCTGGAACAGGCCGGATTGCGCATCACGCCGCGCTGATCTCCGCGCGCAGGCTGCGCAGGAAGAAGCTTTGCGGCGGCGGCGCGACATGCGGCACGGCCACCGGGCCAGCAATCGTCCACAGCAACAGCTCCGCATCCTTGCGCTTGAGGCTAAGCCCCTGATCGATCGGTGGCAGGTCGCGCCCGGTCGCCTGGCGGAAGGCGTCGCCGATCAGCGCCCAGCTGCGATCGCGGAAATTCATCCGCCGCGCCAGCCGCAGCAGCAGTGCGCGGTCGCCTGCCGCCATCTCCGCCTGCGCGATCGCATGCTCGGCATCGACCAGCGCCAGCGTCATCGCGCGATGTCCCAATTCCGCCGGCGCATGGCTGACCATCACCGCATCGTCCCGCTCGATCTGCCCCGTCCTGTAAGCCTGCGCGATCGCGCCGATGCCCACCATGCCGAACGGCGCCAGTTCCGCCGCGCGCAATGCGCCCAGGCTGGCCGCGCCATAGACGGCGATCCCCTCGGCCATCACCTGGATGATTTCCTTGTGCCAGACCGATGGCGTGGTTTCGAACAGTCCGTCGATCAGGCCGATCGCGGCCGGTCGTTCGATCGCGGCGCGCAGCATGTCGCCGCGCCGCGCCGGCCCGCGCAACTCGACACCATCGGGCAAGGCCATCACGGAACCGCCCAGGCTCGGCCCGGCAAAGACAATCGCATGCAGACTCATGCCGGCTCCATCGCCGCTTGCATCGTGCCTGTGCGCGATGGCCGATCATGATCGCCAAAGGCCGGCACCAGCAGCTTCACCACATCGATGCCGAGGTCGGGCCGGGTCAGGTCATGACAGGCGACCGGCCCTGCCCCCACCATCGCACAGCGATCGAGCAGCCAGGCCAGATCATCCTCCGCCCCGTCATGCGCCACGGAGGGCACCGCCGACCAGGGTCGGGTTGCCGGCGCGAAATCGAGCATCGCCAACAGGAAGCCCTGCCGCTGCTGCCCGGCATCGCGATAGCGCGCCGGATCGATATCGTCGCGCGCACCGGCGATCAGCGCGGCACGGGTCTGCGCCGCCTCGCAAATGGCGCGAGCGAGTGCGACGCCGGCATCGGGATGGCATCCCGCCCCCATTGCCGGCGGCAATTGCACGCTGCGGACGGCACCGCGTTCCGTGATCGCGCAGCCGATCACCGCCGCGCCGATCGGACCGGTCATGTCCCACAAGGATAGCGACAGGCCCGCGCGCCGCACTCGCGCGATCAGGCTGCGGCCCAGCCGGTCGGTCACGCTGTCCAGATCGATCGCGCTCGCCCGGCGCGCGCGCAGTCCCCGTTCCAGCCAGCGGGCATGATCCTCGCGCTCGATCAGTTCGCACAGCGCCGAACAGCGCGCCTCGGCCGGGGTGTTGCCGGATGCCAGCCCATTGCTGTTGGGCCACAGATCGGGTTCGGCCGGCACGGTGAAATCCATCGTCACCAGCCCATGGGGTATCCGCATGGGCCGGCCGCTCAGCAGGTCGATCGCCTCGACCCAGCCGCGTGGTCGTACCGGATCGAAGGAAGCGCCCTGCTTGTCGGCCCGTGCCATCTGGCTCCAGAGCCGGGCTTCGCCGGCATCGGCACAACTGTGGCTGCTGGCGGGACAGGTTTCGGCGTGATGCAGTTCGATCGCTTCCATCAGCGCGGAGACACGCGCGGCATCAGGCGTGGCGCCCTTGCCCTGCGACACCGACAGCGACAGTGACAGGGGACGGACCGCCTGGAATACAGGGATGCCGATGCGGTCGAGGCCGGTCACATCGGCCAGCCGCGTGACGCCCAGCGCACGAGCCGCAGGCGCGATCCGTGCGAGGGTGTCGGCAGGACGGCGGGAGCGATGCGCCCCGCGCCGGAACATCTTCATGGGCGCGATCGGCCTCAGGCGAAGTCGGCCTTGCCCGACCCGATCTCGGCAAAATAGGCGCGGGTGGCGCGCTGCTGCCCCGGCAGGGCGACCGCGTCCAGAACCGGACCATCGGTGAACAGTCCGGCCACGCCAGCGATCGCCGCCTTGGCATCATCGCCGTCATCATCGGCGGCCAGATAATGGACCTGCTCGACAAAGGCATAGCCAACGACCTTGGCCGGATCGGCCGGGTCGGTCAGCTTGATGACATAATTGGCGTCGGAGTCGTAGGATTCAGCCATATATACCCCCATAGTTCGTGACGGATCAAAAGTAGGTTGCGGGACCGTAATGACAAGCAGGGCGAGGACAATAAGGGAAACCCCTATCAACGCCGCACGGAGCATATCAGACATAAGCGAAGGGTTCGACTGAGCGCTTCACATACATGGCCTTGCCGTTCGGGCTGACCGACACGCCCCAATAGCATGCCTCGCCCATCCCCGGTTCGATCGAGATGCGCACATCCTTGCTCGGCAATTCCACCTGCACCGGATCATTGCCGGCCGGCAGGCTGAGTTCCAGCGTGTGGGCGACGCCGATCTTGGCGCGGGTCTTCACATGGTCGAGCCAATGCACCAGCCTATCGCCGATCGAGATACGGACGCTGTCATCCTTGAATCCCTGTTCGAGTGCGATGGTGATTTTGCGAAATTCCGACATTGTTGGTCCCCTTTCGGAATAATGGGGCGCACCGCCATGACAGGCGATGCGCCTGCATGGATCAGATACTGAGGCCGTTCGCCTTGAGGGCCAGCATGCGCTGCATGTCCTGGCCCAGGTTGAAGCCGCCGATGACATCGCCCGCCCGAACCGCGTCGAAGCCCAGCCCCGTCTGACGCAGCGCCGGGGCAACCCCGCCATCCAGCGCGCGAGCCAGCTTGCCTGCCTCGCGCAGGAACCGGGTATGGCCAACGGCATTGACGGCGGCATCGGCGCTGCCCTCGGTCGCGATCGCCAGCAGGTGGCGTGCTTCCTTGAGATCGGCGTCATAAACCTCGATGCGGCGGGCGGCCGCAGCAGGGGTCTCACCGGGCCGTGCCCGCTCATCCACCTGCAGCAGCTTATATTCGTCGGCCAACGGGCCGGCGAGCGCGACCGCCGCCTGGCGCGCGAGCGGATGCTGGCGCATCCGCGTGGCCGCCCTCAGCGCATCGACCGCCGATTGGACGCCGCGCGTGCCGTTGACGGCCAGCACCTGGCCGACTTCCGGGGTGAAGATATCCTGCGCCAGCCGCTCTTCCTCGCGGCTTTCGGGCGGCTCCACCTTCACCTCCAGCGCGTTGGAGATGACGGCCCGGCCATCGACGACCAGCATCGCCTGGATGGTGTAACGGCCCGGTTCGGCCATGTCCCAGCCATTGCGGCCAGCGCCGACCAGCACGCTGTCATAGAGCGCCTCACCCTGACCCAGAATGATTTCCAGGCTCTCGCCGCAATGGCGCGAATAGGGCGACCATTGGCGCGCGGGCCGGCCATCCTTGCTGATGATCAGGGTCAGGCCTGCCCGTTCCGACAGGCGCGCCGCCGATGCCAGCTTGGGCCGGCCGCTGCGGTTGACCAGTGCCATCTCGACCACCGGCGGCAACAGATAGGGTAGGCGATTGTCGCGGGCATTGACAGACAGAGTCAGGCCGAACTCCTCATTGGGGTCCAACGCCACCTGCGAGAAGCCATGCTGGTCGAACCAGTCGGCATTGCCCATCTGCACGAAGCGTTCGGGGCCATGGCGCATGAACAGCAGTTCGGGATCGGAAAAGCGGAAGTCGAAATCGGCAAAGAAGGCCGCCTGGCCGCCCGCCACCGCATAGGGATAGTTCATGAAGCTGCGCGCTTCGGGATCGTCGGCCAGCGGAATCCAGGGCGTGCCCAGCGACTTCTGCCAGCTATGCGCCAGGTTGAAGGCGTGGCCGACCTCATGCGCGGCCGTCCAGAAGCGCATCCGCCGCACCCAGGCGTCGGGATCGGCATCGCCCGCCGGCGGATGGGCGATGAAAGCGTCGGTGAAGATGGCCGTCCCCTGGCGATGGTTCGACCCGATATCGTCGAACATGATGCCGCCCAGGCTGCTGCCCTGCACATGGAGCGAGGCGAACAGCACCCACAACGACCATTGCGGCTTGTCGGCAAAGCGCGACCAGTAGATCTGCATCGCGTCATGCATTTCCTGGTCGGTCCAGCGCTGATCGGCGCCGGCCGCACCGAGCGGGATGGCGCCATTGCCGGGCGCGTCGCTGACGTTGAATCCCGCCCGCCGATAGACGGTGTCAAGGCTCAGCGTCTCGCTGGCCATGGTCGCGGGATGATTGGGATGATCGTGCGTGCCGATCTCCGTCACGCGGGTCGCGCCGGCCACCGTGTCATATTCGAACTCGGCCGGACGGAAGCTTGCAGAGCTGAACTGATAGGTGCGCACGAAGCTCGCCGCGCCACCGCCGCTGAAGGTCGCCTCGACCTTGCGCTGGGCGGCGAGCAGGCTCTTCGTCACCTTGAGGCTGATCTGGGTATGGGGGATGGCGCCGACCTGACCATCCTTGAACCAGATCTGGCCGCTATAATGATTGGCACCGGTCCGGGTCAGCGCCGCAACCCAGCTGACCACCGGCCCCAGCGGGCCGGCGCGCGTGCCGCTGACCGTCATCTGCGGATAGCGGCCATCGACGTCCAGCCGCAGTTCCTCGCGCGTATAGAGCGTCAGCGCATTGATATCATCGTCGAAGCGATCGACCGCACCGGGCAGCGCGCGCGGCATCGGGAAGCGCGGCGAGCGCACGAAATTGTAGCGGCCGCTGGCCTGCACCAACAGCGGCAGGTGCCGCACCGGCCGCAGCTTGGGGTCGATGTCGAAACCGGCCATGTCGGTATCGAGCGCGCTGTCGCCGTCAAAATCGGCGGGATCGAAATCGGCAGTCATCATTCCCTCCTGTCGGCGCGCGTCGGATGCCCGCGCTCGCAGGATCGGGAATGACATGGTCAGTGTGAGGCCAGGTGTTGGTCGAACGTGAAAAAAGCGTCAATCCGACCGAAAAATCGCTTTCCGTAGCGTCAATATCAGGAAAATCGCGCCACATCCCGCAGCGATCCCGGCATGCAGCAGCCAGAAGGCAGTGGCCGGCATGCGGGCGTAGAAGCCCCCCACCCAGCCGACCAGGATATTGCCCAGGAAGAAGACGAGATAATAGAGGCCGATCGCCAGCCCGGCCTGACGCGGCGGCGCGGCGCGGGTGAACAGCGCCAGGCTGACCGGCAATATATGGGCAAAACCGATGCCGTTGAGCAGATGGAAGGTGATCGCCCAGCCAAGCCCCGTTCTGCCGTCCGCACCCGCCAGCGCCGATCCCAGTGCCAGGCAGAGCATGCCCCCCGTCGCAAAGAGCGACCCGATCGTCAGCTTGGCAAGATCGCCGGGTTCGGGCCGGTGGCGCGCATAACGGCGATAGACGAAAGGCAGGCCGGCAAGGATCGCCAGGCCCAGCCCCGCATCGAGGGTGATGAGCCAGCTCGTCGGCACGCGCAGCCCGCCCAACGTCAGCTCCAGATGCGCGTCGCCCCAGATCAGATAGGCGTTGAATATCTGATTGTTGGGCAACAGCGCCACCGCCAGCAGCGGGATCAGCAGGACGATGCCCAGCAGGCCACGCAGATCCTGCCCGGTCATGCGCCCGCGCCCGTTCGATCTGGCGCGATAATCGTCAACCGGCAGATGCCTGCGTCCGGCGAGATAGATGATCGTGGCGATCACCATGCCAACCCCGGCGACGGCAAAGCCGACATGCCAGCCGCGCGTTTCCGCCAGCGTGCCGATCACCAGCGGCGCGGCGATCAGGCCGATATTGATCCCCAGATAATAAAGCTGGAACGCGCCATCGCGACGCGGGTCATCATGGCGATAGAGCGCGCCGATCTGGCTGGCTAGATTGCCCTTGAACAGGCCGCTGCCCAGCACCAGCAAGCCGAGCGCGGGCAGGAAGGCGGCCTGGACCGCCATCAGGAAATGGCCCGCCATCATCGTCAATGCACCCAGCAGCACCGTGCGATGCCGGCCCAGCAGCCGGTCCGCGACCAGCCCGCCCAGGATCGGCGTCACATAGACGCTGGCGAAATAGGTGCCGACAATGGCGGAGGCGAGCGGCTGGCCGTCCAGCCCGCCATAAAGCTGGCGAAAGGCATCGAAGAAGAGCAGGCCGTCGGCCTGCCCCGGCTGCAGCAGATGCTTGACCAGATAGAGGGCCAGCAGCGACTGCATGCCATAATAGGAGAAACGCTCCCACGCTTCGGTGAACAGCAGATAGGCGAGGCCCCGCGGATGACCCAGGAACGCGTGATCGCCCTGGCTCATGGCTGCGCGCCCGGCCCCTTGTAGATGACGCCGTCCTTCATCACGAAGCCGACCTGGCGCAATGCGTCGATGCTACGGGTCGGATCGCCCTCGACCGCGACCAGATCGGCGAGCAGGCCCGGCTTCACCGCGCCCAGCCGGTCGGCAATGCCGAACAGTGCCGCATTGCCGCTGGTCGCCGCGACCAGCACGTCGCGGGGCGCCATGCCGGCGGCCGCCATCAGCTCCGCCTCGCGGGCATTGTCGCCATGGGCGAACACGCCGACATCGCCGCCCAGGCAGAGGGTGACGCCCTCCACCCGCGCGCGGGCAAAGGCCTGGCGCGCCTGGACGACCGCTGCCGGCGCCGGTTCCGTGCCGGTCCAGCCGCGATAGCGCGCTGTGGCATCGGACGCCGCCAGGGTCGGGCAATAGCCGACGCCATGCGCCTTCATCAGCGCGAAGGTCGCGGCGCTCCCCTCATAGCCATGCTCGATCGTGTCGACCCCGGCCAGGATCGCCCGGCGCATCCCCTCGTCGGTGGCGGCATGGGCCGCGACCTTGCGCCCGGCGCTGTGCGCAGCCTCCACTGCCGCTGCCATTTCCGCCTGGGTGAAGGTCGGCCGGCTCGGCTCGCCCTTGCCCCAGCGATAGTCGGCATAGAGTTTCACGACATCGGCGCCGGCCGCGATCTGTCGCCGCACCGCCGTCACCAGATCGGGACCGCCGGCTTCCTCCGCGCCCAACGGCACGACGACGCCCGGCTCGAAGCCACGCGGGCCATAAGCGCCCGGTGCCACCAGCGCGCGGGTCGCGACCAGCATGCGCGGCCCGGCGACGATATCCTGCTCGATCGCCTGCTTGAGGCCGACATCGGCATAGCCAGCCCCTTCGGTGCCCAGATCGCGCACGGTGGTGAAGCCCGCCATCAGCGTCGCCCGCGCCGACACCGTGGCCCGCACGGTGCGCAGCGCCAGCGGCTCGTGCAGCACCTGATCGTCCCAGCTTGTCTCGTTATAGGGGTGCAGGAAGAGGTGCGAATGGCCCTCGATCAAGCCGGGGAGCAGGGTCTTGCCGGGCAGGCCGATCACCCTTGCCCCAGCCGGCACCGCGATCCCCGGTCCGGCCGCCTCGATCCGGTTGCCGCGCACCAGCACCGCCCATCCGCGATGCGACGTCGCGCCGTCGAACACGGCATCGGGGCGCAGCAGATAGAGCGCCGGCGCGGCCTGCTCCGCCCCCGCCGGCATCGGCGCGACGAACAGAAAGGCCAGCAGGATCAAAAGCCTGTGCATCGATATCATCCCCCTTGACGGGAGGCTGCTTGCGCCGCCCCGCCCCCTTCATTACTCCCCCTCTCTATGACGAAATTCCTGCCGCGCGCCACCTCCCTTGCGGGGGCATTGGTCGCTCTTGCCGCCTGCCCTGCCCTTGCCCAATCGCCGACCGCGCTCTCGCCGGCCAAGGTCACCATCACCCGCGACCAGTGGGGCATCGCCCATGTCCATGGCGCAACCGATGCCGACGCCGTGTTCGGCATGGTCTATGCCCAGGCCGAAGACGACTTCAACCGGATCGAGACCAATTATCTGGTCAACTTGGGCCGCCTCGCCGAAGCCGAGGGCGAAAAGGCGATCTGGCAGGATCTGCGCCAGCGCCTGTTCATCGATCCTGCCCGGCTGCAGGCCGACTATGCCCGCAGCCCGGCCTGGCTCAAGAAGCTGATGCAGGCCTGGGCCGATGGCCTGAATTATTATCTCTCGACCCATCCGATGGTGAAGCCGCGCGTCATCACCCGGTTCGAGCCGTGGATGGCACTGAGCTTCACCGAAGGCAGCATCGGCGGCGATATCGAGCGGGTGCCGCTGACCCAGCTACAGGCCTTTTACGAGAAGAAGCCGGTGGCGCTGACCATGCTGGAACAGGGCCTGGCCTATCGCGAGCCGCAGGGGTCGAACGGCTTTGCCATCGCGCCGTCCCGGACGGAAGGCGGCCATGCGCTGTTGATGATCAACCCGCACACCAGCTTCTTCTTCCGGTCCGAACTGCAGATGAGCAGCGACGAAGGGCTGGACGCCTATGGCGCGGTCACCTGGGGCCAGTTCTTCATCTATCAGGGCTTCAACCGCCATATCGGCTGGATGCACACGTCGAGCGGCATCGACAATGTCGACGAATTTGCCGAGACGATCGTGCCGCAGGGCGATCGCCTCTTCTACCGCTATGGCAAGGAATTGCGGCCGGTCACCGAAAAGACCATCGCCATTTCCTACCGCACGCCGGACGGCAAGCTCGCCCAGCGCGCCTTCACCGGCTACTCCACCCATCATGGCCCGATCGTGCGGACCGAAGGCGACAAGTGGATCGCCTTCGCGCTGATGAACAAGCCGGTGCCGGCGCTGGAACAAAGCTATCTGCGCACCAAGACCAGCGATTATGCGAGCTTCCTCAAGGTCGCGGAGAATAAGGCGAACAGCAGCAACAACACGCTGCTGGCCGACGACAGGGGCGAGATCGCCTATCTCCACCCGCAATTCGTGCCGATCCGCGACGATCGCTTCGATTATACGAAGCCCGTGGACGGCAGCGATCCGGCGACCGACTGGCGCGGCCTGCATGACCTGTCCAGCCTGCCCCAGGCGGTGAACCCGAAGGGCGGCTGGGCGATGAACACCAATAACTGGCCCTGGACGGCCGCCGGCGCGGATAGCCCACAGCGCGCGGCCTTTCCCCGCTACATGGACCAGGCCGGCGAAAATCCGCGCGGCCCCCATGCGCAGATCGTGCTGTCGGCCAATGAGCATTTCACCCTCGATAGCCTGATCGGCGCGGCCTATGATCCCTATCTGACCGGCTTCGCGCGGCTGGTTCCGGGCCTGATCGCGGCCCAGGACAGGGCGCCCGATCCGGCGCTGGCCGATGCGGTGCAGAGCCTGCGCGGCTGGGATTATAAATGGAGCCTGACTTCGACGGAGACTTCGCTCGCGGTCTTCTGGGGCGAGGCACTGTGGAAGGCGGTGGCCCCGGCCGCCAAGGAGGCGGGCCTGTCCACCATCGACTATATGGCGACCCGCGCGACCGACGCGCAGAAGCTCGCGGCACTGCGCGAGGCGGTCGAGCGGCTGACCACCGATTTCGGCAGCATCGCCGTGCCCTGGGGCGAGATCAACCGCTACCAGCGCAATGACGGCGCGATCGTCCAGACGTTCGACGATGCCAAGCCCAGCACGCCCATTCCCTTCGCCTCGTCGCAATGGGGATCGCTCGCCGCCTTCGGCGCGGCGCGCTATCCGGGGACGAAGCGCTATTATGGCACCAAGGGCAACAGCTTCGTCGCGGCGGTCGAATTCGGGCCGAAGGTCGTCGCCCGCGCGGTCAGCGCCGGGGGCGAGAGCGGCGATCCCCACTCGCCCCATTTCGCCGATCAGGTCGACCTCTATGCCAAGGGCGATCTGCGCCCGGTCTATTTCTACCCCGAAGATATCAAGGCCCATGCCGTCCGCACCTACCGGCCCGGCGAATAAGGACAGATGATGAAAACTGCCCGCCTTGCCGCCCTGATCGCCTGCGCCCTGCCCTTCGCCGCTTTTGCCCAGCCGCCCAAACCGGCCGAGGAAGTGATACTCTATAGCGGCGCCACCATCATCGACGGCACCGGCGCGGCGCCGCGCGGCAATCAGGACATGCTGGTGCGCGGCGACCGGATCGTCGCGCTGGCGCCGCATGGCGGCCTGCCCGCCGCCGATGTCGCCGGCGCGAAGCAGGTCGATCTGGCCGGCCGCTATGTCATCCCCGGCCTGATCGACAGCCATGTCCATATGGCAACCCCGCCCAATGCCGTGCAGGCCAAGGCGATGCTGCGCCGCAATCTCTATGGCGGGGTGACGGCGGTGCGCGACATGGCCGACGATCTGCGCTCGGTCGGCGAACTGGCGCGCGAGGCGCGCATGGCCGAGATCCCTGCGCCCGACATCTATTATGCCGCGATCATGGCCGGCCGCCCCTTCTTCGCCGATCCGCGTGTCGCCGCCGCCAGCCAAGGGGTGACGCCGGGCACCGCGCCCTGGATGCAGGCGATCGACGACAGGACCGACCTCAAGGAAGCCATCACCCTGGCGCGTGGCACATCGGCCAGCGCGATCAAGGTCTATGCCGACCTCACTCCGCGGCAGGTCAAAGCCGTGACCGCCGCCGCCCATCGCCAGCATATGCT
Organism: Sphingobium sp. MP9-4; assembly: GCF_005281675.1. Lineage (NCBI taxonomy): Bacteria > Pseudomonadati > Pseudomonadota > Alphaproteobacteria > Sphingomonadales > Sphingobiaceae > Sphingobium > Sphingobium sp. MP9-4. The sequence continues at coordinate 92,919 of NZ_LUFI01000104.1, forward strand.
GGTCTGGGCGCATAGTTCGGTCTTCCCCACCCGCCCGGCCGACGTGATCGCCGCCGGGCCGGACGCGATCAGCCATGTCTGCTATCTCGCCTATCAGCGCGAGCCGGTGATGCTGGCGGCGTATGAAGACCGGACGCCGGTGCATGAAAATCTGCTGGCGCCGGGCGATGATGACCCGGTGATGGCCGACCTGTTCCGCGCGATGCTGAAACAGGGCACGATCCTCGACGCGACCGGCGCGCTGTTCGTGAAATATGAGGCCAAGCGCAAGGCCGATCCCAAGGCGAAGCCGCTGCGCTGCACCGGCGACCTCACCACCCGCCTCACCCGTCAGGCGTGGAAGATGGGCGTCCCCATCTCCACCGGCACCGATTTCGTCGGTGAGGTCGAGGATCAGTGGCCCGCCGTTCATGAGGAACTGCTCTTCCTTGCCCGCAATGTCGGCATGCCGCCGGTCGAGGTGATCCGGTCCGCCACGCTGGTCGGCGCGCAGGCGGCCGGGCAGGGCAATGAAATGGGCTCGATCGAACCGGGCAAGCTCGCCAATTTCGTGGTGCTCAAAGGCGATCCGGTCGCCGACATCGCCAATATCCAGACGATCGAGACGGTGGTGAAGCGCGGCAAGGCCTATGCCCGCAACGCCTATGTGCCGGTGACCAAGGACGAGATGGGGGACGACGAATGAAGCTGGATCGGCGGAATTTCATGGGCGTGTCGGCCGCGATGCTGGCGGCCAGCGGCGCGCGCGCGGCAGGCGTGGAGGCCGATCCGATCAAGGACATGATCGTCATCAATGCGCTCGGTGGCCTGGGCGATCCCAACCAGCCCGCCGATTCACTGGTCCCGCAGTTCAGCCCGCGCGTGCTGGCGGAAGCCCATGCGTCCGGCTTGACTGCCGTCAACATCACCATTGGCTATGTCTCCGGATCGGATGACCCGTTCGTCCAGAGCGTGCGCGAGGTAGCGGAGACTGATGCGCAGATACGTGCCAACAGCCGCGACCTGATGAAGATCCTGACCGCCGCCGACATAAGCCGCGCCAAGGCGGAAGGGAAAGTGGGCCTGATCTACGGATTCCAGAATGGCGCGATGATGGGCCAGGATGCCAGCCGGGTCGATATTTTCGCCAATCTGGGCGTGCGCATCTTCCAGCTGACCTACAACCCCGCCAACCAACTGGGCGACGGGTCGATGGCGCCGGGCAATCGCGGCCTCACCCCGTTCGGGCGCGAGGTTGTCGCGCGCTGCAATGCGCAGCGGGTGATGGTCGACCTGTCCCACAGCGGCGAGCAGACCTGCCTGGAGGCGGCACGCATTTCCAAACAGCCGATCTCGATCAACCATACCGGCTGCCGCGCCGTCACCAACCTGCCGCGCAACAAGACCGATGCGGAACTCAAGCTGGTCGCCGATCGCGGCGGCTTCATCGGCATCTATTTCATGCCCTTCCTCGACCTGTCTGGCCATGCCCGCGCCGAGCATGTCGTCGCCCATATCGACCATGCGGTGAAGCTGTGCGGCGAGGATCATGTCGGCATTGGCACCGACGGCACGGTGACGCAGATCGACGACCTGAAGGCCTATGAGGCGGTGCTGGCCAAGGAAATCGCCGCGCGCCAGGCCGCCGGGATCAGCGCCAAGGGCGAACGATCCGACACCTATCCCTTCGTCGTCGACCTGCGCGGCCCGGACCAGTTCCGCAAGCTCGTTGGGCTGCTGCGCGCCAAAGGCTATTCGACGGCCCGCATCGAGAAGATATTGGGCGGCAATTTCCTTGCCTATGCCGAGATGATCTGGGGAGCATGAACCAATGCTGGCAGGCGTAGAACTGGGCGGCACCAAGTGCATCTGCATCCTGGGCACCGGGCCGGACGATATCCAGGCGCAGGTGGAAATTCCGACCACCACGCCTGCCGAGACCCTGTCAGCGGTGGCCGCGACATTGGCCGGATGGGATTTCGCAGCGCTGGGCCTCGGCAGCTTCGGACCGCTTGATCTTGATCCGGCGTCGGCCAGCTTCGGCTCGATCGTCAGCACGCCCAAGCCTGGCTGGAGCGGAACGGACATCACCCACCTCGCGGCCGGACGCCCCTTCATGGTCGATACCGACGTCAATGGTGCAGCGCTGGCCGAGGGTCGCTGGGGCGCGGCGCAGGGGTTGACCAGTTGGGCCTATGTCACGGTCGGCACCGGCATCGGCGTGGGCAGCATCGTGTCCGGCATGCCCGTGCGCGGACTGGGCCATAGCGAGGCCGGGCATATGCGCGTGCCGCGCGCCGCCGGCGACGATTTTGCAGGCAATTGCCCCTTCCATCGCGATTGCCTGGAGGGACTGGCCAATGGTCCCGCGATCGAGGCGCGGACCGGCCAACGCGGACGCGACGTGTCCGCTGATGATCCGCAATGGTCGTTCGTCGCCCATGCACTGGCGGCAATGTGCCATAATCTGGCGCTGACCAGCCTGCCCCAGCGTATCCTGATCGGCGGTGGGGTCGCCATGGGCCAGCCCCAGTTGATGCCATTGATCCGCGATGGACTGACCGCCAGCCTGGCGGCCTATGGCGCGGCTGCGACGATCGCATCGATGGACGACTATGTCGCCCACCCGGCACTGGGCGACCGCGCCGGGCCGCTCGGAACGATCGCCCTTGCCGACATGGCCCTGGCGGCATCGCGGCGCTGATCGCCACGCGGATGTTGCGCCCCTGGACCCTGCCGCTCAAGGAACGGGTGCGGATCGCGCCGGACAGCCCGCGCTACATGCAGATCGCCCATGGGCTGATTCACGAGATCGAGCGCGGCCGGCTGTTGCCCGGCGAGTTCCTGCCAAGCAGCCGGGAACTCGCCGCCGCGCTGGAGGTCAATCGCAAGACCATCGTCACCGCCTATGAGGAACTGATCGCGCAGGGCTGGCTGGTGAGCGCAGGCACGCGCGGCACGATCGTGTCGACCTCCCTGCCCAGCAGCGACGATGCCCCTGCCCCGCCGATCGCCCCCGACACCCGCCAGCCGGACGAAACCGAATATCCCTTCCTGGCCGCACCCGACCGGCTGATCGCCATCCCGGCGGGCAAATGGCGCAAGCTGGACGAGGGCGTCGCCGACGGACGCCTGTTTCCCGCCGACCTCCTCGCCCGCGCCTATCGCAAGGCGGCGGAGGGGGCCTCGCGCGCCAATGCGCTTCACTATCGCGACCCGCGCGGGTCGCCACGGCTGCGACAGGAGATCGCCAGCATGTTGCGGCGCCAGCGCGGGCTGATGGTCAGCGCTGAGAATATCTGCATCACCCGCGGCAGCCAGATGGGCGTGTTCCTGACCGCGCGCATCCTGATCCGGCCGGGCGACGCGGTGCTGGTCGAACGGCTGACCTATGAGCCGGCCGTCGCCGCCTTCCGTGCCTGCGGCGCCAAGATCGTCACGGTCGGGCTGGACGAGGACGGGGTCGACGTCGCCGATGTCGAACGCGCCTGCCGCAAGCATCGCGTCCGCGCCATCTTCGTGACGCCGCATCACCAGTTTCCGACCACCGTGTCGATGCGGCCCGAGCGGCGGCTGCGCCTGCTGGAGCTGGCGCGGCAATTCGCCTTCGCGATCATCGAGGATGATTATGACCATGAGTTCCACTTCGGCGCGCAGCCGCTGCTGCCGATGGCGAGCTACGCCCCGGCGCGGGTGATCTATGCCGGGTCGATGTCCAAGCTGCTCGTGCCGGCTTTGCGCATCGGTTACATCGCCGCCGCGCCCAAGGTCGTCGACGCGCTGGCCTATCAGATCTCGCTGATCGACGGCATGGGCAATACCGTGACGGAGGAGGCCGCCGCCGAACTGCTGGAGAGCGGCGAGGTGCGGCGCCATGTGCGCAAGACCGCGCAGATCTACGCCCGGCGGCGCGATGCCTTCGCGCGCAATCTTGACAGCGAAATGGACAGGTTGATCGACTATCGCCTGCCCGATGGCGGCCTCGCCTTCTGGTTGCAGTTCAAGGACATGGCGGCGCTCGACCGGCTGGAAGCGCGAGCACCCGAGATCGGCCTCAGCTTCGCCTCCTCGCACAGCTATGCGGCCGAGGAAGGGACCGAGCGGGGGCTGCGCATCGGCTTTGCCAGCCTGACCGAGGAGGAGGCGAAAGAGGTGTTGCAGGCGCTGCGCCGCTGCGCCGAACCCTGATCTTACTTGGACCCCTTCACTTTCCCGAATTGGATGTTTCGGGCGGGTCCAATGCCGGCGCAGTGTCATGCATATGAAATATGCGCCCCGCTCCCCGGACGACATCGTCACCCTGATCGGCGACCATCCGCTCTGCTGGATCGTCTCCCATAGCGAGGCCGGCTTCGGCGCGACGCCGCTGCCGCTGCTGGCCGAATGCGACGCGGACGGTGCGCTGGTGTCGTTGCTGGGCCATTTTGCCCTGTCCAACCCGCAGGTCGCGCAACTGCGCGCGGCGCCCCGCGCCACCGTGCTGGTGAACGGGCCGCAGGGCTATATCTCACCCGAAATGCAGTCGAACCCGACATGGGTGCCGACCTGGAACTATGCGATGGCGGTGCTGACCGTCGATGTCGAGCTGTTGCCGGAAGCGACGCGCGAGTCGATCGAGACGCTGACCGACCGGATGGAGGCGGGCCGCGTCGCCCCCTGGCATATCGATGACGCCGGCGCGCGGCTGGAACCGATGATGAAGCATATTATCGGCTTTCGTGCCCATGTCCGCGCGATCGATGGCCGGTTCAAGCTGGGCCGCGACGAAAGCCGCCAGGGCATCAACGAGATTGTCGGCAGCCTGGCCCCCGGCGGCCTGCGCGACTGGATGCAGATCTACAATGAGGACCGGCTGGACGAAACCAGCCACGAGGGAGCAGAGCAATGATGTTCAGCCGACGCGAGATGCTGGCCGGGGGTGCGACCGGCCTGGCCGGACTGGCATTGAGCAGCAGCCTGTGGGCGAAGGGACAGGTGCTCGACACCGCCTATGTCAATGCGACGGTCTGGACCGGCGAGGGCATGCCGACGGCGCGATCGGCGATCGGCATCGCCCACGGACGCATCGCCGCGATCGGCGCGGCGGCGGTCAAGGCGCAGTCGAGCAAGACCACCCGTATCATCGATCTGGGCGGCGCCTTCGTCATGCCCGGCTTCACCGACGCGCACACCCATTTCCTCACCGGTTCCTATCTGCTGAGCCAGCCCAATCTGCGCGAGGCGAAGAGCCCGCAGGAATTTGCCCGCATCGTCGGCGAGGCGGCCAAGAGCCTGAAGCCCGGCCAATGGTTGCAGGGCGGCAGCTGGGACGCGGAGCTATGGGGCGGCGAATTGCCCGACCGCAGCTGGATGGACCCGGTGACGCCCCATACCCCGGTCGCGGTGCAGCGACTGGACCTGCACATGCTGGCGCTCAATTCGCTGGCGCTGAAACTGGCCGGGATCGACCGCGACACCCCCGATGTAGCCGGCGGCATGATCGTGCGCGACAAGGATGGGAACCCGACCGGCATCCTGAAGGATGCGGCGATGGACCTGGTCAAGCGCGCCATCCCCGCGCCGACCGACGCCGACAAGGAGGATGCCGCGCGCCAGGGCATCGCCCATGGCCTGTCCAAGGGCGTGGTGCAGGTCCACACCACCGAACTGGACTGGATCACCCATGACACGCTGCGCCGCCTGCGTGCCAAGGGCGAGACCGACATGCGCTTCTATTCCTTCGTGCACCTGCAGGACTGGGCGAAGCTCAAGGCGCTGATCGAGGCTGAAGGGCGCGGCGACGACTGGGTCCGCTGGGGCGGACTGAAGCTGCAATATGATGGATCGCTGGGGTCGCGCACGGCGATGTTCTATCGCCCCTATGACGACGCGCCCGACAATAAAGGCTTCCCGATCCACAAGCGCGCCGATGTCCAGCAATGGACCAACGATGCGGATGCGGCTGGCCTGCAGATCACCATCCACGGCATCGGCGACAAGGCGAATGACGAGGCGCTGGACATCTTTGCCGCCGCCGCCGCGAAGAATGGCAAGCGCGACCGCCGTTTCCGCATCGAACATGCCCAGCATCTGGCGCCGGCCGCGATCCCGCGCTTCGCGCAGCAGCAGGTCATTGCATCGGTCCAGCCCTATCATGCGATCGACGATGGACGATGGGCGATCCAGCGTGTCGGCGCCGAGCGGCTGAAGGGCACCTATGCGTTCAAGTCGCTGCTCGACGCCGGGGCGAAGGTCGCCTTCGGATCGGACTGGCCGGTGGCGCCGCTCGATCCGCTGACCGGGGTCGCCGCCGCCGTGCTGCGCCAGACGATCGACGGCGCAAACCCTGGCGGCTGGCTGCCCGAGCAGAAGATCAGCATGCTCCAGGCGCTGCATGCCTATACCGCGACCAACGCCTTTGCCGGTTTCAGCGACGACCGGATGGGCCTGCTGAAGCCCGGCATGCTGGCCGATTTCGCGGTGCTGGACGCCGATCTGTTCGCGATCGATCCGGCGAAGATTGGCGCGACCAAGGTGCTGCGCACGATCGTCGGCGGTCGCCAGCGCTTTGGCGAAGGGAGCGACATCTAACAACAGAGCAAGGGAGAAAGCCGGCCGGAACAAGGCCGGTTCTCACATCATAAGGGGAATGACAATGAACAGACTGACGCATCTCAAGACTGTGAGTTTCACCGCCATGGCGGCCGCGACCATCTTGTCCGGCACCGCCCTTGCCCAGGCCCCGGCCGCCAGCGACAGCGAGACGATCATCGTCACCGCCGGCAAGCGCGACGAGGATATCCGCCAGGTCGCCCTGCCGATCAGCGCCGTCACCGGCGAGCAGCTCAAGAAGATGAACGCCAACAGCCTGTCGGACTATATCGTCCGCCTGCCCGGCGTGGTGTTCAACGATTACCAGCCCGGCATTTCCGAAGTCGTGATCCGCGGCGTCGCCGCCACCACCTATCATGAGCAGGGCCAGACCACGGTCGGCTATTATCTCAACGAAGTGCCGGTGGTGGAGCCGGGCTTCCCGATCGGCATCCCCGACGTCGACACGTTCGACCTGCAGCGCGTGGAAGTGCTGCGCGGGCCGCAGGGCACGCTGTTCGGCTCCTCGACGCTGGGCGGCTTGGTCAACTATGTCGCCAATGTCGCCGATCCGTCCAAGGTCGACGCCGCCGCATCGGGCCTGGTCGGCACCACCAAGAATGCCTCGGGCGAACTCAATTATGCCGCCAAGGCGATGATCAACATCCCGCTGGTCGCCGATCAGCTGGCGCTGCGCCTGGTCGCGCTGCAGCGGTCGGACGCGGGCTATCTCGACAATCCCGGCATCGGCGTGAACGGCTCGAACGATTATCGCACCCGCGGCCTGCGCGGATCGATCGTCGCCAATCTGGGCGAGACGACCAAGGTCACCTATCTGTCGAGCTGGCAGGACAGCAAGCTGGACGACCAGACCTATCTCGACCTGCCAAACCCCTATGTCCGCAACCTGCCGCGCGCCGAAACCCAGAAGACGAAATTCTGGATGAACAGCCTGCGGCTGGACCAAGAAGTGAGCGACATCGCCAATCTGACGGTGCTGGGGTCGATCACCAAGAAGACCAACACCACCATCTTCTCCTACCCCTATGCCTATGTGACCGGCGTCACCACCGGCAATGGTGCGGCCTATTCGCTGGGCGAGGCCGATGCGCTCATCAAGACGGTTGAGGCCCGCCTCGCCTCGGCCGGCGACGGTCCGTTCAAATGGCTGGTCGGCGTCAGCTATTTGCAGGCCAAGAAGAACAGCTATGACCAGATTTTCCAGGCCGGTGCCGCCGACTATATCGACGCCAATCCCGATCTGTTCGGGGGCTATTCCGGCGCGCAGCTGACGCCCGGCGACCGCCTCTATGGCTATTTCACCAAGAGCACGAACGAGGATTTCGGCGTGTTCGGCGAACTGTCCTACAAGCCGGTGGAGCAGATCGAGATCACGCTGGGCGGTCGCTATTATGACACCACCGCCAAGGCCGACGTGCTGAACCAGGCCGGTGCGCTGGGCGGCTATGAAGGCGGCTACACGCCGACCGACAGCAGCGGCAGCGTCAACCAGAAGGAAGACGGCTTCTTGCCCAAGGCGACGATCGCCTGGCGCCCGTCGAAGGATGTCATGGTCTATGCCACCTATTCGCAGGGCTATCGCGTCGGCGGCATCAACCCCAATGCCGGCCTGCTGCCCAGCATTCCGGAGGCCTATGAGAGCGACAAGGTCAAGAATTACGAAATCGGCGTGAAGGCGCAGACGCCCGACGGCCGCTTCGCCATCGACCTGACCGGCTTCCATCTCGACTGGAACAATATCCAGGCGCGCCTCTTCGGCCCCGGCCCGTCCTATTATTCCTATGTCGTCAATGCCGGCGGCGCGCGCGTCAACGGCGTGGAATTTTCCGGCACGGTGAATGTCAACAAGATCGTCCACTTCACCACCAACGTCACCTGGCAGGATGCGGAACTGACCGAATTCCTGCCCTATCCGTTCGACGTCGCGGGGCTGGGCGGCTATGCCAAGGGCACGACGCTGCCGGGCTCGTCCAAATGGTCGATCGCCAATAATCTGACGCTCAGCTTCGCCGATGTGACCGGCGCCCCCAGCTTCGACATCGCGCACCGCTACCTCTCGTCGGCGCCGACCAGCTTCGACGATGTCTCGCGCCGTGGCGACTTCAACGTGTTCGACCTGCGCGCCTCGGTCAGCCTGGGCGAGAAGGTCCGGCTGATGGCCTTCGCCAACAATGTGTTCGACAAATATGGCGTGCTGAACGCCCCGTTCGCGAACGATGCGGCGACGCCGCAGGGCTCGATCATCCGGCCGCGCACCATCGGCCTGCGTGCCGACTGGAGCCTCTAACCGCCTTGAAGAACGGGGCCGCATCCGCAAGGTTGCGGCCCCGTTCCCTATCTGCCTTCCTAGCTTCTGACCGAAAGGCCGCAATGCGTTCTCTTGCCTCCCTGCTGCTGGGTGCGTCCCTGCTTTGTGCCCATCCCGCGCTGGCGCAGGACAGCAAGGGGCTGAGCCTGACGCCCACCCGGACGCTGCGCTATGACGCGCATGAGGCAACCTGGATGCAGCCGGACATGTCGCCGGACGGCAAGACGATCCTGTTCGACCTGCTGGGCGACATCTATGCGCTGGACGCAGGCGGGGGCGCGGCGCGGCCGCTGCTGACCGGCATGGCGTTCGAGCGCAATCCGGTCTTCTCGCCCGACGGAAAGCAGTTTGCCTTCCTTTCCGACCGGTCGGGCGTCACCAATCTCTGGATCGCCAATGCCGATGGCACCGGCCTAAAACAGCTGTCGCAGGACCAGTCGCTCGCCATCTATTCCTCGCCGGCCTGGTCGCCCGATGGCCGCTATGTCTATGTCTCGCGCACGGTCCATTCGATCCTGGCGTTCGAGCTGTTCATGTATGATCGCGATGGCGGCAGCGGCATCCAGATCACCAAGGCGGGATCGCCCGACAATTGGGACGCGAAGATGAACGCCATGGGCGCGGTCGCGGCGCCCGATGGCCGCTATCTCTATTATGCGACCAAGCGCGGCCATACCTGGACCGAGAATGACCTGCCCAACTGGTCGATCGCGCGCCGCGACCTCAAGAGCGGACAGGACGAGACGATCATCCAGTCGGCCGGGGGCGCGATGCGCCCGGCGCTGTCGCATGATGGCAAGCTGCTCGCCTATGCCAGCCGGCAGGGCCAGAAGGACGGTCTCAGGCTCCGCAATCTGGAGACCGGCGAGGACAAATGGATCGCCTTCCCGATCGACCGGGACGGCCAGGATGGCGGCTATTATGCCGACCTGCTACCGCGCTTCAGCTTCCTGCCGGGTGACAAGGCGATGCTAATGAGCGTCGGCGGCGGGATCAGGCGGCTCGACATTGCATCGGGCAAGATCAGCGACATCCCCTTCACCGCGCCGGTGCAACTGGGCCTCGGCCCGCTGACCCGCGTGCGGCAGACGGAAGAGACCGGGCCGGTGCGCGTCCGCGTGGTGCAGGCGCCGCGCCAGTCGCCCGACGGCGGCAGCGTCGCCTTCACCGCTCTGGGCGGGCTGTATGTCCAGAAGCTGACAGCGAACATGACACCCAAACGCCTTGTCGCGGCCGATGCCTTCCAGCCGAGCTGGTCGCCCGATGGCAAGAGCATCGCCTATGTCAGCTGGACCGCCAAGGAAGGCGGCCATGTCTGGACGATCCCGGCGACGGGCGGCACGGCGCGTCGGCTGACCCAGGTCCCGGCCTTTTACAGCCAGCCCGTCTTTACCCCCGATGGCAAGGGCTTGGTGGCGTTGCGCGCGAACCAGTATGACCGGCTGCGCACCGCGTCGGAGATCGATCCCGCGCGCCCGACCGACATCATCCGCATGCCCGTCGGCGGCGGCGCAGCGCGGCTGGTCGCCCATGCCATGGGTGCGCGCCAGCCGCAGTTCGGCGGCGAAAGTGACACCCTCTATTTCTACGGCGCCGGCGGCTTGTCATCGGTGCCGCTGGCGGGGGGCGATCCGCAGCCACTGTTGCGCGTGCTGGCCCATGGGCTGGGCCAATATTTCCCCGGCCCGGCGCCGGTCGAGGATGTGCGGATCAGCCCGGACGGCAGACGCGCACTCATCAAGTCGTTCAGCCAGGCCTATCTGGTCGATATCCCGCCGGCCAATGGCGGCGAGCCGGCGACCGTCAATCTCGACACGCCGGCGGTGGCGCGACGCAAGCTGACACGGGTCGGCGCCGATTTCATCGACTGGGCCGACAGGGGCGCGACCGTCACCTGGTCGGTCGGATCGACCTTCCGCCGGTTGCCGACCGTTCAGGCGCTGTCTGCTGCGCCGGGCACGGCCGAGGCGGTGGCGCAGAGCTTCGCATTGCCGGTCGAACTGCCGCGCGATGTGCCCCGCGGCAGCGTCGTGCTGCGCGGCGCGACCGTCATGCCGATGGCGGGCGGGCAGGATGTGATCCGCAATGCCGACATCGTCATCACCGACAATCGCATCGTCGCGGTCGGCGCCAGCGGATCGGTCGCCGTGCCACAGGGCGCGACGATCCGCGATGTGAGCGGCAAATATATCGTCCCCGGCTTCGTCGACACCCATGCCCATTGGTTCGAGATACGGCGCGGCATCCAGGAACGCGGCCATTGGGACTTTGCCGCAAACCTCGCCTTCGGTGTCACGTCGGCGCTCGACCCGCAGCCCTTCACCACCGACATCTTCGCCTATCAGGACATGATCGATGCCGGCATGATGCGGGGGCCGCGCGCCTGGTCGACCGGGCCGGGCGTGTTCGTGAACGCGGAAATCCACAGCAAGCAGGATGCGGTCGACGTCCTCACCCGCTATCGCGACCATTATCGCACCCGCAATATCAAGAGCTACATGATCGGCGACCGCGCCCAACGCCAGTTCATGGTCGAGGCAGCGGCGGAACTGGGCATGATGCCCACGACCGAAGGCGCGAGCGACATGGTGCTGAACCTGACCCACGCGATCGACGGCTTTTCCGGCAATGAGCACAGCATCCCGGTATCGCCGCTGCGCGAGGATATCGTCCGCCTGTTCGCGCAGAGCCGCACCAGCTACACGCCGACCATCCTCGTCGCCTATGGCACCACCCCGGCGCTGTTCGACTTCATCATCAACAAGCGGCCACAGGATGATGCGAAATGGACCCATTTCGTGCCGGCCGGCATCGTCAGCGACAAGCTGCGCAACCGCCACTGGATGCCGCCCGAAGCGCAGAGCTGGCAGCAGATCGCGGCCGACGCGGTGAAGATCCAGCGCGCCGGCGGCCTCGTCGGCCTTGGCAGCCATGGCGAGATCCAGGGGCTGGGCTATCAGTGGGAATTGCAGGCCTTTGCCGCTGGCGGCGCGACGCCGATGGAGGCGCTGAAGGCTGCGACGATCGGGTCGGCCGAGGTGATCGGCCATAGCGACGATGTCGGCAGCCTGGAGCCGGGCAAGTTTGCCGACCTGCTGATCCTGGACGCCGACCCGCTGGCCGACATCGCCAATGCGCAGAAGATCGGCGCCGTCATGAAGAATGGCCGGCTCTATGATCCCGCGACGTTGGACGAAATCTGGCCGACGCCAGCCAGACTGGCCGAACCCTGGTTCGCGCAGGATGGTGCCACCCCGACGCCCTGAGCCATGTCAGCGCGTCGGGCTGTCCTCCAGCACGGTCGCACGGAACGCCTCGGCCGGGGGCGACAGGGTGCGATGGTGGATCATCCATAGCGAACTGGTGACGGGCGAGGTGAAGCGGCGGTTGACGACATTGTCGACATGCAGCCGGGCCATCGACCGCGCGATCACGGTCGGGCCGAACCCGGCGGAGACGAGGCCCAGCAAGGTCGCCAGGCTGCGCGCCTCATGCGCGATCCGCGGCACGAACCCCGCCGCCTCGCACTGGGCGAAGAAATGCTCGGTAAAGCCCGCACCATTGGGCGCGCCATAGAGGACCAGCGGCTCGCCGGCGAGATCGGTGATGCTGGGATCTTCTTTGCGCAATGCCAGCGGATGATCGTCGCGCAGCGCCAGCAGCATATCCTCGGTCAACAGGCAGTGCGACACCATGTCCTCGGGCAGGACCGGCGGCAGGAAGTCGCGCACCAGGCCGATGTCGAGCTGATGGTTGCGCACATTCTCGATCTGCTCGTCGCGCCCCTGTTCGCGCAGGATCAGTTCGACCTGCGGATAGGTCTGGCGAAAGCGATAGAGGGCGCTGGCGATCTGCGGCACGAACGGGCCGGACGCGGTGAAGCCCAGACCCAGATGGCCGATCTCGCCACGCTGCGCCCGGCGCGCGGTCTGGCTGGCGCGATCCGCCTGCACCAATGTCGCCCGCGCCTCCGGCTCGAACAGCCGCCCCGCTTCGGTCAGGCGGACACGGCGGCTAGTGCGGTCGAACAGGCGCACGCCCAGTTCCTCCTCCAGCGCCCTGATCTGCTGGCTGAGCGGCGGTTGCGATATGCCCAGGCGCAGCGCGGCCCGGCCGAAATGCATTTCCTCGGCAACAGTCAGGAAATAGCGGAGATGGCGGAGATCCATTGATCCATTCGTCAGAAATATCGATTATGCCATATTATATATTAGACGCAGAATGTCCAAGGGCGCATGGCCCATCGCGGATGTGGCGGTGGTCCTCATCGTCCCATGGCATTGTGCGCGGATTCGCCCCCGATCCCGCTGCGCGTGTCATATTGCGGCCGACCAGCGGATTGCCGTCACATTCATGAATGCCGTTCATAGGCTCATGCCGCCATGCCGCTCTGGCAACCCGGCTGCAGAACCCGTAAAATAAGGGCATTCCTTCTGGAGAGGCGCCAAATTTTCGCACCCCGGCATCGTTCCGCCGGGAGATGCGCCGGGAGTCGTGAATGATCGGTATCGTCAAGGTTGCCCTGCATCGCCCGCTGACCTTCATTGTCATGGCGATCCTGATCGCGATCGTGGGCATCCTGTCCGCCGCGCGCACCCCGGTCGACATGTTCCCCAATATCCGCATCCCGGTGATCGCGGTCGCCTTCCAATATGCCGGCCTGTCGCCCGAGGACATGTCGGGCCGCATCGTCGGCCCCTATGAGCGCGTGCTGACCACCACGGTCAACGACATCGAACATATTGAAAGCCAGTCGCTGCAGGGCATTGGCGTCATCAAGATCTATTTCCAGCCCGGCGCCGACATCCGCACCGCCACCGCGCAGGTGACGTCGATCTCGCAAACCGTGCTGCGCCAGATGCCGCCGGGCGTCACCCCGCCGCTGATCCTGAACTACAGCGCATCGACCGTGCCGATCCTGCAGCTCGCGCTGTCGGGCAAGGGCCTGTCGGAACAGCAATTGTTCGACCTTGGCCAGAACCAGATCCGGCCGCAGCTGGTGACCATCCCCGGCCTCGCCATGCCCTTCCCCTCGGGCGGCAAGCAGCGCCAGGTGCAGATCGACCTCAACCCGCTGGCGCTCCAGTCCAAGGGGCTGTCGGCGCAGGATGTCGGCAACGCCATCGCCGCGCAGAACCAGATCAACCCGGCCGGCTTCGTCAAGATCGGCGCGACCCAATATAGCGTCCGCCTGAACAATGCGCCGGAATCGATCGCCGCGCTCAACGACCTGCCGGTCAAGGTGGTGAACGGCGCGACCATCTACATGCGCGACGTCGCCTATGTCCGCGACGGCGCCGGTCCGCAGCAGAATATCGTCCATGTGGAAGGCAGCCGTTCCGCGCTGCTGACCGTGCTGAAAAACGGCAGCACCTCCACCCTCGCCATCGTCGACGGGGTGAAGCAGGCGCTGCCGAAGATTTCGGCTACCCTGCCCGACACGCTCAAGATCCTGCCGATCGGCGACCAGTCGCTGTTCGTGAAGGCCGCGGTCGAGGGCGTCATCCATGAAGGCGCGATCGCCGCAGCGCTCACCTCGCTGATGATCCTGCTGTTCCTGGGCAGCTGGCGCTCGACCGTCATCATCGCGCTGTCGATCCCGCTCGCCATTCTGGCGGCGATCGCGGCGCTGGCAATGTTCGGCCAGACCCTCAACGTCATGACGCTGGGCGGCCTCGCGCTGGCGGTCGGCATCCTGGTCGACGACGCGACCGTGACGATCGAGAATATCAACTGGCACCTGGAACAGGGCAAGGGCGTGATCGAGGCGATCCTGGACGGCGCGGCACAGATCGTGACGCCGGCCTTCGTCTCGCTGCTCTGCATCTGCATCGTGTTCGTGCCGATGTTCTTCCTGCCCGGCGTCGCCGGCTTCCTGTTCGTGCCGATGGCGCTGTCGGTGGTGTTCGCGATGATCGCGTCGTTCATCCTGTCGCGCACGCTGGTGCCGACCATGGCGATGTATCTGCTGAAACCGCACCATGTCGGTGACGAGGACGAGCATCTGGCCGGCACCGCGACGTCCAGGAACCCGTTCGTCCGCTTCCAGCGCGGCTTCGAATATCGGTTCGAGAAGGTCCGCACCTCCTATGTCGGGATGCTGCACCGCGCGCTGGGCGCCCGCAAGCCCTTCCTGATCGGCTTCATGGCCGTCGTGGTGCTGTCCTTCGGCCTGCTGCCGTTCCTGGGCAGCAACTTCTTCCCCTCGGTCGATTCCGGCCAGATCGCCATGCATATCCGCGTGCCGGTCGGCGCCCGGATCGAGGATACGGCCGCCCGCTTCGACCAGATCGGACGCGAAGTGCGCAAGATCATCCCGGCCGACCAGCTGGGATCGATCACCGACAATATCGGCCTGCCGGTCAGCTCCATCAACACCGTCTACAACAACAGCGGCACCATCGGTCCGCAGGACGGCGACATGCTGATCGCGCTCAACAAGGGCCATCGCCCGACCGACGAGTTCGTCTCGCAGCTGCGCCGTGAACTGCCGCGCCGCTTCCCCGGCACGACCTTCGCCTTCCTGCCCGCCGACATCACCAGCCAGATCCTGAACTTTGGCGCGCCCGCGCCGATCGACATCCAGATCGCGGGCAAGGATGCGGAGGCGAACCGCGCCTATGCGCAGAAGCTGCTGGCGAAGATCACCACCATTCCGGGCCTGGCCGACGCCCGCATCCAGCAGCCCGGACGTGCGCCGCAGCTGGATGTCGATGTCGATCGCTCCCGCGTCGGCCAATATGGCCTGACCGAACGGGACGTGACCACCAGCCTTGCCAGCTCGCTGGCCGGCACCTCGCAGACCGCACCGGTCTTCTTCGTGAACCCGCAGAATGGCGTCCAATATCCGGTCGTCGCGCAGGCGCCCGAATATCTGGTCGGGTCGATGAGCGACCTGTCCAACGTCCCGGTGTCGGGTGCGGGCGCCAGCGCGGTTCAGCCGCTGGGCGGCCTGGCGACCATCGTCCGCTCCAACACCGTGCCGGTCGTGTCGCACTATAATATCGCACCGGTGCTCGACATCTTCGCCACCACGCAGGGCCGTGACCTGGGCGCGGTGGCGGGCGACATCGACCGGGCGATCAAGTCGCTGAAGGCGGAGGAGCCCAAGGGCGCCACCATCACCATTCGCGGCCAATATGCGACGATGAACACCGCCTTCTCGGGCCTTGGCTTCGGCCTCGCCGGTGCGATCGTGCTCATCTACCTGCTGATCGTCGTCAACTTCCAGAGCTGGGTCGACCCGTTCGTCATCATCACCGCCCTGCCCGCGGCGCTGGCCGGCATCATCTGGATGCTGTTCATGACCGGCACCACCCTGTCGGTGCCGGCACTGACCGGCGCGATCATGTGCATGGGCGTGGCGACCGCCAACTCCATCCTGGTCGTCAGCTTCGCCCGCGAACGGCTCGCTGAACTGGGCGACGCGACCAAGGCTGCGCTGGAGGCCGGCATGGTCCGCTTCCGCCCGGTGCTGATGACCGCGCTCGCCATGATCATCGGCATGGGTCCGATGGCCCTGGGCCTGGGCGAAGGCGGCGAACAAAATGCCCCGCTGGGCCGCGCCGTCGTCGGCGGCCTGATCTGCGCCACCATCGCCACCCTCTTCTTCGTCCCCACCGTCTTCGCCTTCGTCCACGGCCGCAAGGCTGCGAAGGCCAACAACATGGAAATGCAGCCGAGCCATGTCTGACCATAACAGCATCGAAAATCCCGAGCAGGCCGGCCCCGACAGCGGCACGCTGAAGAAGATCGGCATCGGCGCGGCCGTTGTCGCGCTCGTCGTGGTCGGCGTGGGCGTCGCCTCGCGCATCAGCGCCACCAACGAACTGCGCGAAACCGCCGCCGACGCATCGGTGCCGACCGTCGCGGTGGTCAAGCCGACGGTGAATGGCGAGGGCAATGACCTGGTCCTGCCCGGCAATGTGCAGGCCTATAACAGCGCCGCCATCTATGCCCGCACCAATGGCTATGTCCGCCGCTGGCTGGCCGATATCGGCGACCGGGTGCGCGCGGGCCAGCCGCTCGCCGTGCTCGACGCGCCAGACCTCGACCAGCAGGTCGCCGCCGCGCAGGCCGATTATCAGACCGCGCTCGCCAACCAGCGCCTCGCCGAAACCACCTCGAAGCGCTGGAGCGCGATGCTGGCGCAGGACGCCGTCTCGCGCCAGGAAGCCGACGAGAAGGCCGGCGATCTTGCCGCCCGCACCGCCGTCTCCAACGCGGCGCTCGCCAACGTCAAGCGACTGAAGGCCCAGCAGGGCTTCACCCGCCTCGCCGCGCCATTCGACGGCGTCGTCACCAGCCGTTCGGCCCAGATCGGCGCACTGGTGGTGTCCGGCAATGCCGCCGCCCAGCCTTTGTTCACCGTGTCCGACGTCCATCGCATGCGCATCTATGTCCGCGTGCCACAGGGCTATTCCGCCTCGGTCCGGCCGGGCATGGGCGCGACCCTGACCCTGCCCGAATATCCCGGCCGCAGCTTCAACGCGACCCTGACCAGCAGTTCAGGCGCGGTCGATGCGCAGTCGGGCGCCGTGCTGGTCCAGCTGCAGGCGGAAAATCCCGACGGCGCATTGAAGCCGGGTGCCTTCGCCCAGGTCAGCTTCAAGGTCGGCGCCGGCCAAGGCAATGGCATGACCCTGCCGGGCAGCGCGATCCTCTACAGCAACAACGGCCCCAGCGTCGCCGTGGTGGGTGCGGACAATCGCATCACCATGAAGCCGGTCGCCATCGCCCGTGACGAGGGCGCCACGGTGCAGATCGCCAGCGGCCTCAGCCCCAATGACCGGATCGTCGACACCCCTCCCGATGCGATCCGCACCGGCGACATGGTGAAGGTGCAGGCGTCGGCGCCCGCCGGCGGAAAGGGTGCGACGCATGCGCGCTGACCGCCGGATCGGCGGCGCAGGCGTGACATTGGCGGCGGTCTTGCTGGCCGGCTGTTCGATGGCGCCGGCCTATCAGCCGCCCCAGACGAGCGCCCCCGCCGAATATAAGGAAGTGGCGGGCTGGACCGCCGCCCAGCCGGCCGATGCCACACCGCGCGGCAATTGGTGGGAGGCGTTCAACGATCCCGTCCTCAATGATCTGGAAACCCGCGCCGAGCAGGCCAGCCCGACTTTGGCCGCCGCGCTGGCCCGCTACGACCAGGCGCGCGCCGCCGCACGGGTGGAAAATGCCGACCTGTTCCCGCAAATCAGTGCCGGCGCCGATGCCAGCCGCCGCCGCGTGTCGGGCAACCGATTCCAGGGCAATGGCAGCGCCGTTACCTATAATGACTATGTGGTAGGCGGCAGCCTCGACTATGAGCTCGACCTGTGGGGCCGCATCCGCAACAGCGTGAAGGCGGCGCGGGCCGATGCCGACGCCAGCAATGCCGATCTCGCCTCCGCCAGGCTCAGCCTGCAGGCGGCGGTCGCCGACGCCTATGCGCGGCTGCGCGGGCTGGATGCACAGGCGGAACTGCTGCACCAGACGGTCGAAGCCTTCGGCAAGGCCTATGACCTGACCGACCGGCGCCACAAGGGCGGCGTGTCGTCGGGCATCGACGTCAATCGCGCCAAGACGGTGCTGGACAATGCGAAGGCGGACATCTCCGCCATCGCCAATGAACGCGCCGCGACCGAGCATGAGATCGCCGCGCTGGTCGGCGCGATCGCGTCGGACTTCAGCATCGCCGCCCGCACCCAGCCGCTCGCCGCGCCGGACGTGCCGACCGGCGCGCCCTCGCAACTGCTGGAACGCCGGCCCGACATCGCGGCGGCCGAACGGCGCATGTTCGCCGCCAATGCGCGCATCGGCGTCGCCAAGGCGGCCTTCTTCCCGACGCTGACGCTGGGCCTGACCGGCGGCTGGGAAACCACCCATGGCGACCTGTTCTCCACCCCCAACAGCTTCTGGGGCCTTGGTCCAGCATCGGCGCTGCTCAACCTGTTCGACGGCGGCAAGCGCCGCGCGCAGGTGAAGATGTCGCGCGCGGAGTATGAGGAACTGGCTGCCGGCTATCGCGACACGGTGCTGACCGCCTTCCGCCAGGTCGAGGATGCGGTTGCCGCCAATCATCACCTGTCCGACCAGATCGGCCATCAGCGCAGCGCCGCCGACGCCGCGCAGCGCACCAGCGATCTGGCACTGACCCGCTATCGCGATGGCGCGTCGGACTATCTGGAGGTGGTGACGGCCCAGACCGACGCGCTTGACGCCCAGCGCGCGGTGCTGATCGCTCAGACCCAGCGGATGCGCGCCAGCGTCGCGCTGGTGAAGGCGCTGGGCGGGGCCGCCTGATCTCGCTATTGGGCTGACGACAAAAGACAGGAGCGCCCCATGACCAAGACCGTCCTCATCACCGGCGCGACCGCCGGCATCGGCGAAGCCGCCGTCCGCGCCTTTGCCGCCGATGGCTGGCAGGTGATCGGCACCGGCCGTCGCGCCGATCGGCTGGAAAAGCTGGCCGCCGAAATCGGTGACGCCTTCTGCCCGCTGGTGTTCGACATGCGCGATGAAGCCGCGATCGATGCGGCGCTGGCCAGCCTGCCCGAAGCCTTCCGCGCGATCGACATGCTGGTCAACAATGCCGGCCTGGCGCTCGGCACTGCGCCGGCCCAGTCGGCCGACCTCGCCCAGTGGCAGCAGATGATCGAGACCAACATCACCGGCCTCGTCACCGTCACCCACAAGCTGTTGCCGGGCCTCGTCGCGCGCAAGGGCGGGATCATCAATCTGAGTTCGGTCGCGGCGACCTATCCCTACACCGGCGGCAATGTCTATGGCGGCACCAAGGCGTTCGTGCGCCAATTCTCGCTCGGCCTGCGGTCGGACCTGCACGGCACCGGCGTGCGCGTCACCTCGATCGAGCCGGGCATGGTCGAGACCGAATTCACGCTGATCCGCACCGGCAGCCAGCAGGCGTCCGACACCCTCTATGGCAATGCCAATCCGATGACGGCGGAGGATATCGCCGCCACCCTGCTCTGGGTCGCGAACCAGCCGGCGCATCTCAACATCAACACGCTGGAACTGATGCCGGTCAGCCAGTCCTTCGCCGGCTTCCAGGTCGCGCGCGAGGGGTAAAAACTGCCGTTCGGGCTGGGCGAAACCGAAGCTCAGCCCGAACGGAATAGGCTAAGCCCGCACCTCGCCCGCCGGGGTCAGTTCGATCGCGTCATAGCCCTTCCAGCGATAGAAGAGCGCGCTGGCGATCCAGCAGGCGATGAACAGGCCGATGATCGCGAAGCCCAGATCATTGAAATGCTCGCCCAGCGTGGCGGCAACGTCCCAGATGCCGCCGGAGAGGCCCAGCTTGTCGCCCAGCAGCGCCAGCGTCTCGATCGTGCCGATGCCGATCGCCACGGCCGCCGACAGGGCGGTGATGACGATGTTGTAGTAGAGCTTGCGCAGCGGCTTCACGAACGCCCATTGATAGGCGCCCATCATCAGCATGCCGTCGACCGTATCGACCAGCGCCATGCCCGCCGCGAACAGCAGGGGCAGAACCAGCACCGGGCCGAGCGCAAAGCCGTCACTCGCCTGCGCGGCGGAGAGGCCCAATATCGCCACTTCGGTCGCGGTGTCGAAGCCGAGGCCAAAGAGGAAGCCGAGCGGCGCCATCTGCCAGGGGCGCGAGATCAGGCGGAAGACCGGACGAAACAGGCGCGACAGCGGCCCGCGCCCGCCGGTCAGCATGTCGAGATCCGCCTCGACATATGTGCCGCCCGCCTGCACCCGACGGAAGGTGACCCAGACCTGGCGCAGGATCACCAGATTCATGATCGCGATAGCGAACAGGAAGGTGGCGGAAATCAGCGTCGCCACCACGCCGCCGGCAGCGCGGAACCGCTCCAGCCCGGCCAGCGCACTGACCGCATAGGCAAGGCCCAGCGCGGCGATCAGCACGATCGCGCTATGGCCGATCGCGAACCACAGGCCCACGGTCAGCGGCCGCTGACCATCCTGCATCAGCTTGCGCGTCACATTATCGATCGCGGCGATATGATCGGCATCGACCGCATGGCGCAGGCCAAGGCCCCAGGCGAGCAGGGCCGTGCCCATCATCACCGGCCGGTCGCCGAACAGGGCGAAGGCCCAGCCCCAGACGGCCAGATTGGCAAGGACGAGCGCCGCGATCAGCGGCACGCTGCGTCGCCGAAGCGACGCCTGCAAAGGGGTGGCGGTCATGCGGTTTCTCCGATCAGGGGCCGTAGGGCGCGGGCGCGCCGCCGGCGATTGCGGACGCGGCGCAGATCGCGCCGCAGCTTGGAAAGGCCCATCCACGTCCCCGTCCCGCAAACGAGCGTGACCATGGCGAGCAGCGGCAGGACGATCAGATCCCACCAGGGACGGGTGCGCAGCAGCGGGAAGTCGAGCCGGTGCAGCCCGTCCTGCATCCAGCGGAAGGCCCGGCCATTGCGGTCGAAGGCGCGGATCAGACGGCCGGACGCGGGATCGACATAGAGGCGTGTCGCCTGGTCATCGGCCAGGATGACGCGCCATACCGGCAGGGCGACGCTAGCCTTGTGACCGTAATAATAGGCATCCTCCTGGCGCAGCAGGACGATCGAGCCGATCGGCGAGCCATCCTGGAGCGCCGCGCGCAACCCCGCTTCGGACAAAGCGGCAAGCCGGCCAGCAGCGTCGAAACGCTGCGCCTTGCCAGCGCGATCGATCGCCACCAGATGGATGGCACCGGCAACAGGCACTACCTCCAGCCGGACGATACCCGTCGGCAAGGCGGGCAGCGCCGCGATCGCCCGGCGCGCATCGCCCCAGGCGAAGTCGCCGTTCAACCGCTGGCGCTCCGTCATCATCGCCTCGCTGTCGAGCAGCCCCCAGGGGTTCATCGACAGCAGCCCGCTCGCCACCCAGGTCAGCGTCAGGATGCCGAAGAACAGCCCGGCCATATGATGCCACCACCACAGGCCGCGATAGGGCGATCCGATGCTGCCGTCGCGGCGACGGCGCAGCCGGGCGATGCCGACCCACAGGCCCGTGATCGTGAGGAAGCAGCCGATCAGCGAGGTCCAGATGACGACCTGGCTCCACAGCGCGCCATCCTGCCGCAGGATCGTGGGATAGAGCCAGTGCGGCACCGCGCCGAGCCAGCCCCAGAAGCGCTGGAAACGGGTGGTGAGCTGCACCACTTCCCCGCTCTTGCCCGAGACATAGGCCTGCGTCCCGGCCGCATCGGCGTAATCGACACGGTAGAGCGGCGCATTGCGGCGGAAGGTCTGGACCGTCCACTGGTCCATCTCCGTCTGGGCGACCTGCCCGACCGGGCCGGCAATGGCGCTGTTGCGTCCGAATTCGCGCGCGATCCTGTGGATATTTTGCGGATCGACCTGCTCGACCGCTTTCCCCGACGCCCAGTCATGGGTGCCAGCGGATACTCGCATCTGGGGAATGGTGCGCGTCGGATCGAGCGCGGGCGTCACCCGCAATACGGGCCACCCCGCCATCATCTCGATCCGGGCGGCGGACAGCATCATGGCGTCGGGCAACATCCCCGCCCTTTCAGCCGACAGCTTGAGGGGCGTAAGCCCCCCAAGCTGCGCGGCCGGTGTCAGGCGCGGATAGTCGACATAGAGCATCACGAAGCCGGACAGGCACCACAGCGTCATGACGGCGCCGATGAGGATGCCCAGCCAGCGATGCAGCAGCAGGACCGGCCGCATCATGGTCAGAAGCTCAGGCCATAGCTGACCCGCAGCGTGCGCGGCACGCCCCGGTAGAAGTAGAGGAAGCGGCTGTTGCTGCCGTCCAATACTCCTGCATCGCTGACCGCCGAGCGATAGCCGGTGGAGGCGTAATCGCGGTGGAACAGATTTTCGACATTGATGCCGAACCGGTTGCGCCGCGCCTGATCCAGCCACAGATGCGCGCCCGCATCGACCACGGCATAATTGCCATAGTTCATCCGGCCAAAGCCCGATGCGGTCGACCAGACATCGCCCACCCAATTGGCCGACAGATTGGCGCCGAAGTGGCCGGTCTGCGGCGCATAGACGATCGCGGCGCGGCCATATTGTTCCGGATTGCGATCGCGCTGCACCGAACTGCCCTGATTGCGGACGCGCGACCAGGTGTAGCTGGCCGACAGGCCCCAGCCACCGGTCAAATTCGCGTTCAGCTCCAGTTCGGCGCCCCTGGCCCGCACCTTGTCGCTGACGTTGATATAGGTGCCTTCCGGAAAGGCCGGATCATCATAGGTGGTGTCGATCAGGTCGGTGATGCGCCGGTTGAACCAGGTCGCTTTCCACCGGATCGCCCCGCCCGCCAGCGCGCCACCCAGCGCGGCGTTGAGGTTCAGGCTTTCCTCGGGCTTCAAATTCGGGTTGCCGACCTCGCAACAGGGATCATTGCCATAGAGCTGCGAGGCGTCGGGCAGCACGAAGGAGGTGCCGCCATTGGCCTCCACGAACAGCGCCTCGCTCACATCATAACGGCCCGAGACGTTCCAGATCGTCTTTTCCGATCCCTTCGCCTTGTTGTAGCGCAGGCCCGCGGCGATCCGTCCCTTGCTCGACAATTCGTCATTGGTGCGCAGCTGGAAGACGCCGGCATGGACCTGTTCATCGGTCGGCGCGATCAGCAGGACGTCGTCGCGGCCGTTGAAGCTCTGGAAATCATAGCCGATCAGCGTGTCGATGCCGCGCAGCATGTTGAGCTGCACCACCGCGCTGCCGCCATAATCCTGATAGCCCCAGAAGGTGCCGGCCGGGTAGATGACCTGCGGCGGCCCCGCCGGAATGGGGTTGCGGATCTGGACATAGGCGGTCTTCCAGTCGTGGAAATAGCCCTTGAGGAAGAATTGCACCCCATCCTCGCCGGTATAATCGAGGCGCAGGCTGGCCACTTCCTCATTGCGGTCGTTGCGGCTCTCCTTCGTCCGGGTCGCGCTGATATTGTCGAGATCGGCCTTGGTGTGCTGGTAGAGCGCGTTGAGGCGCAGGTCCGGCGCGATATCATATTGATATTTGATGCCCGCCGACCAGAGATCATAGCCGCGCGCGCGATCGGTGGCGCTGGGCTGCATCACGTCATAGGGACGATAGCCGTCCGACTGGCTGCGATTGGCCCAGACCACGAAGCGATGCTGGCCGATCGCGCCGCGAACATAGCCATCCAGGCTAGTGCCGGCAAAGCTGTCGAGGCTGGCATTGACTTGGCCGCCCAGATCATCGCTGAAGTCGCGGGTGACGACATTGATGACACCGGCCGCCGCCTGGGTGCCGTAGAACAGGCTTTCGCCGCCTTTCAGCACCTCGATCCGCTCGATCATGCTGGCGGCCATGGTGTCGTTGGGCGAGGTGCCGCCATAGAGGCGGTTGTTGAGGCGGATGCCGTCCATCGTCCACAGCACATCCTTGGTGCGCGATCCCTGCAACGCAATGTCGACATAGCTGAACGGCCCGGACTGCGACCGGATGAACAGGCCCGGCACCCCTTCGAGCGCGCGGGCGGTATCGATCGCGGCGGCATCGCGGATCTGCGTGTCGGTGACGATCTCGATCGCATGGCCATAGCGCGACAGCTGCTGCGGCAGCGTCTCTTCCAGGCTGGTGCCGGTGACGACGATGCTGTCGCCTTCTCCTTCGTCGGCCAGAGCCGGCGATGCAAAGGCGAGCGAAAGGGCCAAGGCGGCCCGCGAAACGATAATGGACTTCATATATTCCCCCATCCGGCGCCGCGTTCGACGGGCGGGGGCAACCTTCACGAGCGGCACGCGCGCGAACGTCCGACACACGCGCCGGCCGGGCGCCCATGGGCAACCGACGCGCGTTTGTCGCAGCGGCCCCAGCCGCTCGTTCGTCGCTCAGACGGAAGTTACCGTGCCGCGGCCATCCCCTGGACCAAGGCAAGAGCGACCAGACGCCGGCAGGTCTCCTGGCTCACGGGTCATCGCTTGATGCACGGCCTTCCCAGGCCTCGCAGGATTTAGCGTCCGGCCCAGTGGCTGGCGGATCGGTCATTCTGCCGTCCGCACATGTACATCGCGCTCACCGCTTACAGTTGCAGGGACAGCTGCGGATTTGGACAGTCACCCGTCCGCACCGCATTCCCTATTAAGCCCCTTTCGGGACACCGGCGCGATCATGATCCCATGCCGTGCGGCGCAGGATCGGCGGGATCGATAATCGAATATCAGGCGGGCTGCAAGCGCCTCTCAGAACCAGGCGCGCAGGCCGATCACTAGGCTGGTGGCCGACGGCCTATCGCCGGCAGCACGGGCATGGTCGGCCGTGTCGCCCAGCTTGCGTTCCCAATTGACGCCGACATAGGGCGCGAATTCGCGGGCAATCTCGTAGCGCAGCCGCAGCCCCAGCTCGATATCGGACGGGCCGGCGCCGATCCCCAGTTCGGGCACGGCCTGCGCCGCCAGATTGAACTCGGCGGCGGGCTGCAGGATCAGCCGCTGGGTGATGCGCTGGTCATAGCTCGCCTCCAGCCGCAGATGGGCGTCGCCCCTGGTCGACAGGAAGGCTTCGGCCCCGACCTCGAACCAGTAAGGCGCCAGGCCGTCGATGCCGATCACCGCATAGCTGCGGTCCGGCCCTTCGCCGAAATCCTGCCGCACGCCCGCCTGCAGGTTGAACCAGGGGTCGATCGCCCGGCTGTAGAGCGCCTGCACCTCGGCCCGTTCGAGCGATCCGCCGACCGTCCCCTCACCCTCGCTCTTGACCGCGAAGCGGTTGATGTCGCCGCCGATCCAGCCTTCGCCTTCCCAGGCATAGCCATCCGCGCCCTTGCCGGCGCGATATTCCAGCCGATCGAGCATCCATTGCGAATAGGTCATGCCGCCCCCTTCCGCGATCATCGCCGCGCGGGCGCTGGCCATGGCGGCGGGGTCATAGAGCGCGTCGGCGGCATGGTCGGTCGGCACCGGCGGGGCCGTGCCTTGCGGGATGGCGGCGTCGGTGGTGGGCATGCTGTGGCCCATCGCTCCATGGTCCATCTGGCTATGATCCATCGTCTGGGCCTGCACCGGCGCAGCGGCGGCGAGCAGCAGGAGCGCGATCAGCTTCATGCCGCGTCCTCCTCGTGGCGGACCGTCACGACCCGCATCATCCCGGCATGCATGTGCATCAGCATATGGCAGTGGAACGCCCAGTCGCCCAGCGCATCGGCGGTAAGGTCGAAACTCACCTTGCCGCCGGGTAGCACATTCACCGTATGCTTGCGCGGATTATGCGCAGCCTCGCCGGTCACCAGTTCGAAGAAATGGCCGTGCAGATGGATGGGATGGGGCATCATCGTGTCGTTGATCAGGGTCACGCGCACCCGTTCCATATGGCGGAAGGCGATCGGCTCCGCCCCTTCGGACAGCTTCACCCCATCGAACGACCACATATAGCGTTCCATGTTCGCGGTCAGGTGGATGTCGAGCGATCGGGTCGGCGTGCGCAGGTCGCTGTTCGGCGTCAGCGACCGCAGATCGGCATAGGTCAGCACGCGATGATCGACATCCTCCAGCCCCGTCGGCCGGTCGGCGGTGCGATCGGCCGGCATCGGCGACAGGGTGGCGACGCCCGGCCCCATTTTCACGCCGGGCGCGACCGACTTGTCGCGCATCTTCATGCTGTGGCCGGACATGCTTTCATTGGCCGGCTGGCTGAGGTCGATCACGCCGCCATGGCCCATATCCATGCCGCCCATGTCCATGCCCATATCCTTCATGCCCAGCAGCGGCCGGGCGCGCCGGGCCGGCACGGGCGCGACCATGCCGACCTGCGGCGCCAAGGTGGCGCGGACCAGGCCCGACCGGTCGATCGCCTCGGCAATCAGGGCATAGGGTTTCGCTTCGCCGGGCTGGACGATCACGTCATAGGTTTCGGCAATGCCGATCTGGAACTCGTCGGTCTCGACCGGCTGCACATCCTGCCCGTCGCATTGGATCACGGTCATCGGCAGGCCGGGCAGGCGAACATTGAAATTGGTCATCGCCGACGCGTTGATAATGCGCAGCCGCACCCGCTCGCCCGGCGCGAACAGGCCGGTCCAGTTTTCGGCCGTGCCCATGCCGTTCACCAGATAGCTGTAGGTCGCGCCGGTGACGTCGGAAATATCGGTCGGGTCCATGCGCATCGCGCCCCAGTCGATCCGGTCCTTGAGGGCCTGATCCTTCCCCGCCAGCAACCCGGCCAGCGTCTGGCGCTGCATGTTGTAATAGCCGCCCATCTGCTTGAGCCGTTGCAGCAACCTGTGCGGATGGACCGGGCTCCAGTCGGCGAGCAGGATCACATGCTCCCGGTCATAGGCCACCGGATCGGCGCCGGCGGGATCGATGATGATCGGGCCATAAAGGCCCATCGCCTCCTGCATGCCGGAATGGCTGTGATACCAGTAGGTGCCGGCCTGCCGCACCGGGAAGCGATAAGTGAAGGTTTCGCCCGGCGCGATACCGGGGAAGCTGATGCCGGGCACGCCATCCATCTGGAAGGGCAGGATCAGCCCGTGCCAGTGGATCGAGCTATCCTCCTTCAGCCGGTTGGTGACGGCGATGTTGACATGCTGCCCCTCGCGCAGGCGGATGAGCGGCGCCGGTGTGCCGCCATTGACACTGATCGCATGGGCCGATCGGCCGCCGGTCGCAAAATGCCCGTCGCCGATGCTGAGCGCGATCGCCTCGCCCGACAGCGCGCCCTGCGCCGCGTCCTGCGTGCCGGTGGCGGCCCAGCCGGGCAAGGCCTGCGCCAGTGCAAGCGCGGCGCCCCCCCGGATCAGGCTGCGGCGGTCGACAGGGAGGGAAGGCAGGTCGGTCATGCTGCTCTATACGCGGTTCGCGTCGCTTTCCCTCAACATCTCCTGCAATTGCCGGCGGGCACGGTAAAGGCGGGTTTCCACCGCCTTTTCGCTGACGGCCAATATCGCCGCGACCTCGGCCTGGCTCATGCCCTCGATCCCGCGCAGCAAAACCACCTCGCGCAGCGCCACCGGCAGCGCCGCTACCGCGGCCTCGATCCGGGCGACGCCAGCGCGGGACTGGGCCGCCTGCTCGGGATCGGGCGCCGCGTCGGCGACATGGGCGGCGTCCTCGATCGGCCGGGCGAAGCTGAAAAAGCGACGCACCGCGCGGCGGCGGGCCCAGTCATGGCATTTGTTGATCGTGATCCGCGCGATCCAGCCGCGAAAGGGCCGGCGTCCATCATAGCGGGCCAGCGACGCAAAGGCGGCGACGAAGCTTTCCTGCACGATGTCCATTGCCGCGTCCGCATCGCCGACATGGCCGCGGGCCAGCCGATAGACGGCATCGCGGTGCCGCCGCATCAGCGCGCCATAGGCCGCCTGCCGCCCGGCCAGCGCCTGCGCCGCCAGCGTGGCATCATCGGGATCGTCGGCTATCACCCGGCAGGCTGGGTCAGCGCCTTGACGACGGCGGCGTCGAACAGCGCGGCCTGATCGGGCCGCAGCACGCCGCGCATCGCGAAGATGTGCTTCAATGTTTCCTTCTGCAATTCGCCCATTGCCTGGTGCGACCGGTCGACCGCCTGGGCGACGCGCGGGCCATAGCCATGTTCGGCGGCGATCGCCGCGGCCAGCCGCTGATTGTCGGCGCGCATTTCCGCGTCGAGCGCCGCCTTGCGCTGGGCGAAGGCGGCTTCCAGATCGGCGATGCGCTGCTTCTGGCCGGCGTCCAGCGTCAGCCGATCATGGAGCAGGGCATGAACTTCATTCTCCACCGGCGGCGCGGGCGCGAGCCAGGTGCGCGCAACCAGCACGGCGGCCAGCGCCGCGGCAAAGGCGACCAGCGCCACCAGCCAATAGCGTTTGCCCATGCCTATCGCTCCAGCAGGCGCGAGGGCGCATAGTCGGACATGCCGATCAGCAGCGGGCCGGGCGCCGCCTGCGCCGGCTGCGCGGGCACGCTACTGCCGATCCAGCCGATGCCGATCGCCATCACGCCGGCCAGCATCAGGCTGCGCCGCGCGACGCTGCGTTCGCGGCGGCGGTCCAGCCCCTGCATCACCGCAGCCTCCAGCCCGTCGAAGCGCGCCGCCGCCGGCGCGTCGCGCAGCCCGGCCAGCATGTCATCCAGATCGTCCATCGTCCCGTCCTTCATGTCCTGCCTGACGATACGCATCCGGCCGGCCCATCCCTCGAACAAAATAGCGCGGCGCGTGAGGGATGCGACAGGACAATGCGTATTCCCCTGCAAGACGCGCATTTTTTCGGAGTTTGCCATGCCCCGCCTGCCCCTGATCGCTGCTGCCCTTGTGCTGACCGCCCTGCCCGGCGCCGCCTTCGCCAAGCCGCAGCTCGTTGCGGCCAACCCCGCCGCCAATGCCAGCGTTGCCAAGCCGACCCGGCTGACCCTGGGCTTTTCCGAAGCGCTGCAGGCCGACCATAGCAGCATCACGCTCACCATGACCGGCATGCCGGGCATGGCCGATCATCCGCCAATGCCGATCAAGGGCTTCACCACCGCCGCGGCCGCCGATGGCAAGGGCCTGGTCATCACCCTGCCCCGCGCCCTGCCGACCGGCAGCTATGATCTTCAATGGACGGTGATGGGCAATGACCATCAGCCGGTCAGCGGCACATATAGTTTCAAGGTGCGCTGAAGGGGCACATCCTCGCTTTCCACCAGCGGGTCAGGTCTGACACTGAAAGCGGCCTCGATCGAGGGCGGGCATTATGTCCAATGTTCGCCACCGTTCCAGCGACGTAAAAAAATCATTAGCTTCAAGAATTACACCGGAATAATTTGGGTGATGGATTCATTCCCTGTCATATTCATAATATTCAAGATTGCGGTCCTCGGCACCGGCATGTTCTTTGCCGTCAAATGGCATTATGATCAGGACAGGAAGGCACGGAAAGGCGATGTCCTGACCGCCGTTGGCAAGATAAGCGCGATCCTGGCGCTATTGCTCGTCGGCCTGCTGTTCGCCACCTTCAAACTTGCCAGCTTGCTTGGCCTGGACATGCAATTGTCCCAATAATTTTGTAGCTTGCCTGCAAGCATGGCCCTCAGTCCGCACCGACACCGATGACGCGCGGGACGCTTCCGGACACCCGCTTTCCTACTCGGCCTTTCTCTGATCTATCCTGTCGGATGGCCCGCCCCCTCCATGCCTCCCTCCGTTCACGCGCATCAGCAGCGCTGATCTGTCGCCTGGATGTCGCGTCGGCGACGCGTCGGGATGACCCGCATCATGACCCGACCGACGCGTCGCCGTCGCGTGGCAGGCGCGTCATGGGGGCGTTTGCGGCGCATTTCGCTCGAATCCGCGCACGACACTGTGAACTTCGTAGGAGATTTGCCTGTCGCGTCACCGCCCGTTCCGCAGGGCCAGCAAAGCCGCTTGGCATCGGCCCGCCACTCCTGTAGCCATATACCCACATAGGGCGCCACAGCGCCACATAGTGGACATATTCTGGAGAGGGGGCCGATATGGCGACGGGACGGACCGCACGGATGCGCAGGATGATCGGGCGGAGTGCCGCCGGTCTGGCGCTGGCGCTATTGATCGCTCTGCCCGCCCCCACCTTTGCCCAGCCGACCGGCGCGCAGAATTTCGATGCCGGCTGGCGCTTCCATCAGGGCGATGTCGCGACCGCGGAACAGCCCGGCTTTGCCGATGCAAGCTGGCAGTCGGTCGACCTGCCGCATGACTGGGCGATCGCCGGGCCGTTCGACGAACATGCGCCCGCGACCGGATCGGGCGGCTTCCTGCCCACCGGCGTCGCCTGGTATCGCAAGCATTTCACCCTGCCGCCTGCCAGCGCCGGCCAGCGCGTCTTCGTCGAGTTCGACGGGGTGATGGAACGGTCGGGCGTGTGGATCAACAGCCAGCATGTCGGCCATCGGCCGAGCGGCTATGCCAGCTTCCGCTACGAGATCACCCAGCATTTGAAACCCGCCGGGCAGGAGAATGTACTGGCGGTGCGTGCCGACACGTCCGCCCAGCCAGCCTCGCGCTGGTATGCGGGCGGCGGCATCTACCGCCATGTCCGCATCATCACCCTGGGTGATGTCCATGCCGAAACCTGGGGCAGCACGGTGCGCGTGGCCAGGCTCGACGCGAAGAGCGCGGACCTTGCCATCGGCAGCAGCGTGATGAACCAGGGCAGTGCCCCGGTCGAGGCGCGGCTGGAGGCGGTGATCGAGGGGCCGGACGGCCGCAGCATCGCGACCTTCACCGGCCAGAGCATCAGCCTGCCCGCCGGGCGCGCGACCCAGATGGATGTCACCGGCACCCTGGCCGATCCGCGCCGCTGGGACATTGGCGATCCGGCGATGCACCAGGCGCTGCTGCGTGTGCGCGCGACCGACGGGCGGCTGCTCTATGAGGAACGCGTCCCCTTCGGCATGCGCGATGCCCGGTTCGAGGCGGCGAGCGGTTTCTGGCTCAATGGCCGCAACATCAAGCTGAAGGGCGTGGCGATCCATGCCGATGGCGGACCGTTCGGCATGGCGGTGCCGCTGGCCGTCTATGAACGGCGGCTCAAGGGACTGATGGCGCTGGGCATCAATGCGGTGCGCACCGCCCATCACCCCTTCTCGCCCGAATTTCTCGACCTGTGCGACCGGCTCGGCCTGATCGTCATGAACGAGGGCTTCGACATGTGGACGGTGGCGAAGAATCCGCAGGATTATCACCTCTATTTCACCGACTGGTCGTCGATCGATGCACGCGATTTCGTGCGGCGCGATCGCAATCATCCCAGCATCGTCATCTGGTCGATCGGCAACGAGATTCACGATACGCCCTATCCGCTGGTGGCGCAGTCGATCATCACCCGCCTGCAGGACATCTTCCATGCCGAGGATCCGACCCGGCCGGTGACGATGGCGCTGTTCCGCCCTAACACCACCCATGATTATGACAATGGCACCGCCGACCTGCTGGACGTGGTGGGCCAGAATTATCGCGAGAATGAACTGGCCAAGGCGCATGCCGACAAGCCCAGCCGCAAGATCATCGGCACGGAGAACAGCAAGAACCGGTCAAGCTGGCTCGTGGTGCGCGACGACCCGGCCTATGCCGGCATGTTCCTGTGGACCGGCGTCGATTATCTGGGCGAGGCGGACCGGGCCGGCTGGCCGGCGATCAGCAACCCGTCCGGTCTGGTCGACCGGGTCGATGGCGTGAAGCCGATCGGCTGGGAACGGGCGAGCTGGTGGTCGGAAAAGCCGGTGGTGAAGCTGGCCCGGCGCGTGACCGAGGTGATCGACATCAGCGAAATGCCGACCATGGTCGGCATCGCCCTGCCCCAACCCAAGGGGCCGGGCGCGCTAGCCGACTGGTCGCCCGACAATCGCGCCGCGCACAAGGAAAAGGTCGAGGTCTACAGCAACAGCGACGAGGTCGAGCTGTTCCTCAACGGCCAGTCGCTGGGGCGCAAGCCGCGCAACGCGGACGACAGCGCGATCACATGGGACGTCGACTATGCGCCGGGCGAGTTGCGCGCGGTCGGCTATCGCGGCGGCGCAAAGGTGGCGGAAGATATTCTGCGCAGCGCCGGCGCGCCCGCTGCAATTCGGCTGGTGCCGGAGGCCAAGGCAGTCGGCGGCGGCTTCGACGATGTCGTCGCGGTGCGGGCCGAAGTGGTGGACGCGAAGGGCGTGCTGGTGCCCGGCGCCACGCCGCTGCTCAGCGCGACGGTATCGGGGCCGGGCCGCGTCGTCGCCTTCGACAATGGCAGCGTCACCGACCATACCGCCTTTGCCTCGCCGCAGCGCGCGGCGGTGGGCGGCAAGGCGGTCGCCTTCCTGCGCGGCACCGGCAAGCCGGGCGCAATCACGCTACAGGTCAGCGCGCCGGGGCTGAAAACCGGCCGTATCAGCCTGCAGGGCGAGAAGGATTAGGGTCAATCGACATTCAGCCCTGACGGCCTGCAAATGGCGGTTCTCCGCGCTTCCGGTGCTCACGTACTTTAAGTACGCTGCGCTCCGGGTCACGGAAAACCACCATTTTCGTCACGTCATCATCTGAATGTCGATCGCCCCTAGGCCGATCGTCGCCCGGTCGCGTCGATGCAGGGGACCGCGCCGCTGGACAGCGACAGGGCGCGAACCTTGTAGCGCAGCGCCAGTTCATTGTGCGCAGCAATCACGCACACCGCATCGCCGCGCGCACGGGCTTCGTCGGCTTTGCGCGTCTCGTCGCGCGACCGGCGAAACAGATAGGCAGCATCCGTGATCACGTCCATCGAACCGACTCCGCTTGATTGCCATGCAACCTATCAGCCGCCGGAAGCGCCGTCCTAGACATGGATCAATTTTCGCAGTCGTCGGCGCCCGTTCATCCGCCGAAGCGGAAGCGCAGGCGCGCGCCATACATTTGCGGCTCGCCCAGCGTCGCCGTCTCGAAATTGACGCTGGGCGAACCCAGCCCGGCGATGAAGCTGTAATATTTTTCTTTGGTCACATTGGTCATGAACAGGCTGAGGTCGATGGGGGCGCCGGCGATACTGTTCCAGCTGGCGTTGAGGTTCAGCAGATCGAGCGGCGCCAGTGTGCTGAGCGCGGCGATCGACGGATCGGGATTGGTGCGGTCGGTATAGTTGACCAGCATCGAGGAACGATGGGTGAAGGTCGCGCCGAAGGAGATGCGGCCGATCTTCTCCTCGTCCAGCGGCAGGGTGTAGGTGCCGCTGACCGTGACCTTGTGACGCGGCGACAGCACTTCGGGATCGCCGGGCTGGAACGGCGCGGCAAGGATATAATTGGGATCGTTGAAGCTGGAGAAATCGGGCACCGACTTGATCTTGGTGCGCAAATAGCTGTAGCCGCCGGTCAGCACCAGTCCCTGGAACGGGGTGAGCGAGGCATCGGCCTCCAGCCCCCATATCTCCGACTTGCCGGCATTGACCGGCGCGGCGGTGGACGCCTGCCCCGACAGCGGCCGCGCATTGAAGCCGACCTGCAATTGCTGGTTGGAAAAATCATTATAGAAGCCGGCCAGGTTGAAGGTGCCGCGCAGCGCCCCGCCGAAGCTGGTCTTGAGGCCCAGCTCATAGCTGTCCACCTTCTCCGGCTCGACGATGTTGAGCGGCGCGGTGATGTTCGGCACGATCGTGCCGGCGCGATAGCCGCGCGCATATTTGGCGTAGAGCAATATGTCCTGGGTCGGGTTGTAATCCAGGTCGACCAGCCAGGTCGGCTTTTCCGACGACTGATAATAGTGCGACACGCAATTGGTCGCCGCCGCCTGCGGATTGGTGCAGCGATAGGGTGCGACCGGATTGAAGGCGCCATATTGCGGCGGATAGGCGACGATATAGGTGCGCTGGTCGCTGACATTGCGCGAATGATCCCAAGTGTAGCGGAAACCACCGGTCAGCTTCAATTGCTCGGTCAGTGCATAGGTCGCCTGCGCATAGAGGCCGACATTGTGGAAATTGGTGCGCCCCGCCGTGTAATTGACGGTGCCGGCATGGATCGGCTTGGCGAACGCCGGGATGGTCGGATCGAGATTGGACAGGAAGCCCATCGGATCGGTGCATTGCAGCGTGGCGGAATCGGTGCAGGACGCCAGGAAGGGCGACTGGCTGCCGCTCATGCCCAGCGGTTCGCTGACCTCCAGATAGGCCCCCGCCTGCCAGTTGAGCCGGCCATCGCCCGAGCGCCCCTGCACTTGCAGTTCCTCGGTAAAGGTCGACTGGTTGGCGGTATAGCCGCCCGGAATCGACGTCACCGTGGTGAAGGGCAGATGATAGCTGCCCAGCGCGGCGAGGAAAGGATTGATCGCGGCGAAATCCACGACGAAATCGGTGCCGAACAGCGGCGCGTTCATGCGCTGCTTCAACTGCGCATAGCTGACGATATTCTTGACCGTCAGCGTATCGCTCGCC
Source organism: Sphingobium sp. MP9-4 (assembly GCF_005281675.1). NCBI lineage: Bacteria > Pseudomonadati > Pseudomonadota > Alphaproteobacteria > Sphingomonadales > Sphingobiaceae > Sphingobium > Sphingobium sp. MP9-4. The sequence continues at coordinate 127,594 of NZ_LUFI01000104.1, forward strand.
TGCCAGCTGGTGGTGTTAATCGACTGCCATTGCTCGGTCCTGGAATAGGGATCCTCCAGTGACTGCATGACATCATAGAAACCGTTGCCCTGGCGCAGCAACTGGCCATAGGCGAGCTGGCCCAGCCCCTCCGGCGCGGCCGCGACCAGCTTCTGGATCGGGCCGTTATTGCTGGAATCGCTGTAAGAGAGGATGGTGTAGTTTTCGAGATCGGGGGTCAGATCGACGACCAGGCTGGCGCGCAGCGCGATATAATCGACATCGCCGAACCGGTCGGGGCCGATGCCGCTGCCGTTGCGCATATAGCCGTCGCGCTTCTGCCGGTCGACCCCGATGCGCATCCGCGCCCGGTCGCCGAGCGGCGCGTTGACCACCGCCTGACCGCGCCACATGTCAAAATTGCCGACCGATCCTTCGACATAGCCGGAAAATTCGTCGGTCGGCTTCTGCGGCACCAGCAGGATCGCGCCGCCAGTCGTGTTGCGGCCGAACAGGGTGCCCTGTGGCCCCTTCAATATCTGGACATTCTGCAGGTCGAAAAAGGCACCCGGCCCAGCGCCATCGCCCGAGGGCAGGCCGTTGGAGGCGCCGCGCGGCGCGACCACATCGGCGAAATAGACCCCGACCGAGGGCGCGGTGCCGATGTCCTGGGCAAAGCCGCGGATGGCGAAACTGCTATTTTCGCTGCCGAAATTGCCGTTGGCGGACAATGAGGGGGTATAGGCGGCCAGATCCTGCGCATTGACGACATTGCGGTTGGCCAGTTCTTCCTGATTGAACACGGTGATCGAGATCGGCACGTCCTGTAGCCGTTCCTCGGTCCGGCGGGCGGTGACGATGATGTCCTGGGTCACGCTGGCCCTGTCCTGCGCCTTATCCTGCGCCTGGGCCTCGATCGGCAGGGTGGGCAGAGTCGCGCAGGCGCAGAGAAGCAACGTCCGGAAACGGCGTGTCATGGCATCCTCCCATCCAGACCGCGCGGCCCTTATATGCTGGATCGACCGTCACGGCGTCGAGCGCCGCACAGACGGCGCCCATCCCTTTCATCATCGTCGCACCTGTTGCCCCGGACACAATGATTGCAGGCGCACAGCCTCTTGATCGACGAAGATGTGATACAGGTTATTTCATAAATCCGGATTAAGGGGCCTGTCAATCGGCACCGATCGCGCCGCGCAACAGTCCGGAAATGCAACGGGACTGGACCCTGACCACCCCTGAAGTTAAGAATGGTCCGCATTATCCTTAAGGAACGGACCGGTCTCTCTTGCTTGGCGGCGTGCATTTCGATCTCAACAGCCTGGTGATACTGGGCCTGTTGCTGCGCACGAAAAGCGTCACCCGCACGGCGCAGCAACTGGGCGTCAGCCAGCCGTCGGTCAGCCGGTCGCTGGCGCAGTTGCGCAGCCTGCTGGGCGATCCGCTGCTGGTGCGGACCGCCGGCGGCATGGAACTGACCCGGCGGGCGGAGGAACTGGCGCCCTCGCTCCAGGACTGGCTGGCGACGACCGCCGGCCTGCTGGAACCGCCCTGTTTCGATCCGGCGACGCTTGATCGCCGATTCCGCGTCGCATCGACCGATTTCGGCGTCGCCGCCGTGGTGGCGCCGACCCTGCCGCATATCGGCCGCGCGGCGCCGCTGGCGGCGATCGACATCGTGCCTTTGACCGGCGACATGGTGGCGCGGCTGACCGCAGGCGAGATCGACCTCATCATCAGCGGGCTCGATCCCGATCCGGCCCAGACCTATGAGCGCTTCCTGTTCACCGAAACGTTCAGCTGCGTCGTCGATCGCCATCACAAGCTGGCGGCGCATCCGACCGACCGATCCCTGTCGGTCGAGGATTTCCTGTCCTGCCCGCATATCAGCTTCGTCGTCAGCGACAGCGGCTTCGACCGGATCGAACTGCGCCTGGGCGATCTGGCGCCGCGCCGGCGGGTGATCGCCCGCCTGCCCTATTTCCAGGCGGCACCGCACATGATCCGGGGATCGGACGCGCTGATGACGCTGCCGACGCGCGCGGCCGAGGCAATCGCCCGGACCCATGACCTGGCCTGCCTGCCCGCGCCGGACCTGGTCGGCACCTTCGGCTATCGGCTGCTGTGGAACGAGCGGTCGCATCGCGACCCGGCCATCGCCTGGCTGTGCGACATGTTCGCCGACCATTGCGGCAGCGACGCAGCCCTGCCCCATAGCAAGGCCGCATAAGCCTTATCCGATATCGATATTTGGCGCCGCCCCGCGCTTCTGGCAACGGCCACTTGCAATTGACAATCGATCGCAAATGAACGCGCCATGATATTCGTTCCACCGATCGGGCCCGGCCCGCACCACTGATTTCCGGCACCCGTCCGGCCGGGTGGCTGGCGGGTGCCCGTCTATCCAGAACAGGGGATTTCCATGCCATCCATCCATTTGCTGCGGGCGACCGCGGCCCTTGTCGCGCTGACCAGCGCACAGCAGGCGCTGGCGGCCGAGGCCGACCAGGATTCCAACCAGATCGTCGTCACCGCCGCCGGCCGCGAACAGGAGGTCCGCGACGCGCCAGCCTCGATCAGCGTCATCACCCGCGAGACGCTGGACGCCATGCCCTATCGCGAAGTGACCGATGCGCTGATGGAAATCCCCGGCGTCACCGTCACGCCGGGCGAAGGCAATAGCCGCGACATCTCGATCCGCGGCATGGCGCCGCAATATACGCTGATCCTGGTCGACGGTAAGCGGCTGTCGTCGCGCGAATCCCGCACCAATGGCGGCAATGTCAGCGAAGGTGGCCTGCTGCCGCCGCTCGAAGCGATCGAGCGCATCGAGGTGGTGCGTGGCCCCATGTCCTCGCTCTACGGATCGGACGCGATGGGCGGCGTCGTCAACATCATCACCCGCCGGATCAGCGATCATTGGCGCGGCAGCGCACGCGTCAACGGCACGATGCAGCTGGCGGACAATTTCGGCAATTATACCGACGGCAATTTCTATCTGTCCGGCCCCGTCACCAACGGCATCGGCCTGCAATTGCAGGGATCGATGAACCGGCGCGAGGGCGACACGGAAATCGGCGGCACGCCCGAGCGGCATGATGACAGCCTGGCCGGCAAGCTGGGCTTCAACCTCAGCGCCAACCACCAGATCCTGCTGGAGGGCGGCTATTATCGGCAGAAGGTGATCGAGGTTGCCGGCGAGACGACCGAGACATCGGCGACCGCGCCGCTCGGCACCGAAACCACCCAGACCCAGAAGCGCAAGGTCGCATCGATCAGCCATAGCGGCCAGTGGGGCTTCGCCAGTTCCGAATCCTATCTGCAATATGAGGATGCCGAAGATGTCGAGGCGCAGAAGCGGATCAAGAACACGGTCGGCCAAAGCCTGTGGGTGATCCCGCTGCCGTCCAACACGCTGACCGTCGGCGGCTTTTATCGCTATGAGGATCTGTCGGACCTGACCGGCAACCTTTTGTCGGGATCGACCACCACCGGCACCACCCGCACCAGCTGGGCGCTGTTTGCCGAAAATGAGCTGAAGCTGCTCGACGGACTGGCGCTGACCGGCGGCATCCGCATGGACCATGACGAACAATATGGCGTCCACTGGACCCCGCGCGTCTATTCGGTGTGGAACATCACCCCGTCCCTGACGCTGAAGGGCGGTTATTCGCAGGGCTTCCGCGCGCCGAGCCTGCGCCAGACGATTCCCGACTGGGGCCAGACCAGCCGTGGCGGCACCATCTATGGCAATCCCGACCTAGAAGCCGAAACCTCCCGCACGATCGAGGCTGCCCTGCTCTTCTCGCGGAATGGCTTCAACGCCAGCGTCACTGCCTATGACACCCGCTTCAACGACAAGATCACGCGCGTGACCTGCGAAGTGGCGGGGGCCTGGTGCGTCGATGAACCGCTCAGCTCGATCGGCCGTCCTCCCACGACCTATGTCAATGTCGACAAAGCGCGGGTACGCGGCGTCGAAGTCTCGGTCGACGTGCCGCTGACCCACACGCTGCGGCTCAACGCCACCGGCACGCTGACGGATTCGGAACAGCTGAGCGGCGCCAATATCGGCGCGGCACTTAACGACACGCCCAAGCAGCAGGCCAGCGCCTCGCTCAACTGGCGCCCGGATAAGCGCTTCTCCGCCTTCGTGCGCGCCGTCTATCGCGGCGAGGAAGCCGTCACCGAGGCGCAGATCAGCGGCAATAATATCGTGTCGCCCGACTATACGGTGGTGGACATGGGCGCATCCTACAAGATCACGCCCGCCTTCACCGTCCATGCCGGGGTGCAGAACCTGCTCGACAAGCGGCTCAACTATGACACGGCGGGCTATCTGATCGACCCGGCCCGTGTCTGGATGGGCGTGGGCGTGCGCTTCTGATCCGACGTGCGATCGCCGGCCCGGCAGTGGCCGGGCCGGCGATCAGACCGCGACGCTGAAGCGCGTTTCGGCCGGACGCAGATAGGCATCGAAACAGGCGGCGATGGACCGGGCATAGGGCGCCGCGCCGGGTTGCAGCAGCAACTCGTCCCCCTCCCGCCGGAGCAGGCCGATCCGCTCGAACCGGTCGAGCAGCGCCGGTTCGGCAAGGTCGCCACAGGCCGCCCGACCGTCGCACAGCAGCCGTTCGATCAACGCGCCCCGCCGCTGGTCGTCGGCACTGCGCCGCACTCCACGGGCCGCGGGCAGCCGATGGTCCGACAGCGCTTCACGATAGGCGCCCGCATTCTTCTCATTCTGGACGATCAGGTCGGGAAACTGGCTGATCGCGCTCGCGCCCATGCCGATCAGCGCATCGCTGTCATCCTCGGTAAAGCCCTGAAAATTGCGGCGCAGCCTTCCGGCAGCGGCGGCCACCGCGAGCGGATCGTCGGGCAGCGCGAAATGATCGAAGCCGATCGCCTGATAGCCGGCCGCCGTCAGCATCGCATGGCCAAGCTTCGCCATCGCAAAGCGCTGTTCGACGCCCGGCAATTCGGTCGCGTCGATCCGCCGCTGGCGCGGCAGCAGGCGCGGCATGTGGGCATAGCCGAACAGCGCGATGCGCGAGGGAGACAGGCGAATGCTGTCCTCCAGCGTCTGCGCCAGATCCGCCTCGCTCTGCCCCGGCAGGCCATACATCAGGTCGAACCCCACCTGGATGCGCGCACGGGCCAACGCACCGACGGCCATCGCCACCGTCTCGGCCGGCTGCACCCGGCCGATCCGCTGCTGCACATGGGTGGCAAAGGTCTGCACCCCCAGATTGACGCGCGTCACCCCGACCTTGGCCATGGCGTCGATCCAGGCCCGGTCGATCCGGCGCGGGTCCAGTTCCACCGCCATCGCCGCCGCGCTGGCGTCGAAGCAGAGCAGCAACTGATGATTGAGCCGGACCCAGTCGATCAGCGGCAGAGAATTGGGACTGCCGCCGCCAAAGGCGACATGGGTGACGCGGCCACGCCCGCCCAGCCGCGCCGAAACCAGCGCCATTTCCCGCTCCAGCGCATCGACGTAGGCGGACAGGCGGCGGGGCCGGGTCGCCGCCCCGGTGTTGCACCCGCAATACCAGCAAATGTCATGGCAATAGGGGATATGGACATAGAGCGACAGGCGCGCGTCCGCCGACATCGCGTCCAGCCGCTGCGCCATGTCGGTCGCGCCGACATCCTCGCCGAACTGGGCAGCAGTGGGATAGCTGGTGTAGCGCGGCACCGGCGCGGCGAGCAGGTCGGGATGATAGCGGAACATGGCGCCCCGCCTGCCATGGCGCCCGATGCCGAACATTGCGCAGGATCAAATCGCCGATTGCGCCGCATCAAGGAAGGCCGCCCCGATCGGGAGCAGAGCGCCATCACTGACCCACGATCAGGGATGGAGAAAAGACATGCACTTGAAAAAGATGATGATTGTCGCCGCGATGGGCGCCATGGGCACGGCGCTGGCCGCCGCCCCGGCCCAAGCCAAGCAGGGCGACGTGCTGGTGCGCGTGCGCGGCATCATGGTCGCCCCCACCGAAAAGAGCGGCAGCATCCTGCCCGGCTTCCCCGGCGAGAAGGTGTCGGTGAACAACGGCATCGCGCCCGAAGTCGACGTCACCTACATGGCCACCGACCATATCGGCTTCGAACTGATCGCCGCGACCACCAAGCATAGCGCCAGCGGCCGCAGCGGCACCACCGGCGGGATCGGCAAGCTGGCCTCCACCTGGGTGCTGCCGCCGACGCTGACGATGCAATATCACCCGATCGTCGAAGGCCATGTCCGCCCCTATATCGGCGCCGGCGTCAACTATACGCTGTTCTACAACGAGGATGCGTCGAGCGGGCTGGAGGATGCGGTCGGCAAGACCAAGGTCCATATGTCCGATAGCTTCGGCTGGGCCGGCCAGGTCGGGGTCGACATCGACCTCAACGACAAGATCTTCCTCAACCTCGACGTCAAATATATCGACATCGACACCAAGGTGCGGCTGACCACCGCGGCGGCCGGCACCCAGAACGTCAAGGTATCGCTCGATCCCTTCGTGTTCGGCGTGGGCGTCGGCATGCGCTTCTGATCCTCCGGGGGGTGGACCAGAAGGAAGGGGCCGGAGCGGATCGCCGCTCCGGCCCCTTCATCATTTTACCAGCCATGCGATCAGAAACGCTTTTCCAGGATCAGCAGCGACGGCTCGTCATCGACGCTGCGGGCGACAAAGCCCTGTTCGCGCTCCAGTTCGATCGCGGCATGATTGGCGCGGCTCTCGATCGCCTGCAGCAGGCCGACACCCATTTCCTGCGCGCGGTCGGTGGCGTGGCGCAGCATGCTCCAGCCCACGCCCTTGCCGCGATGGTCGGCGCGCACCGAAATAGCGACTTCGGCGCGTGTCCGGTCGGGATCGGCGGCCAGGGTCGCGGCCGCCAGTATGGCGCCCTTCTCGTCGGTCGCCAGGAAGGTCTCGCAATTATCGGGGTCGCCATGGATCAGATCATGAATCTGCCCGGCGCTGACGCCCGGCGCGCTGCTGAGGAAGCGGAAGCGGCGATCATCATCGGATACGGCCGAAAAGAAATGGGCCAGCGCCTTGGCATCGCCATCCTGCGCCGGGCGCACCTGGACGCGAATGCCGGTGCGGGTTTCCAGAATATCCTTGTCGGTCATGAAGAAGGCATCCCTTGCTATGATCGTTGCCCCCCGAATGTGCCATTGGATCGGCGATCGAAATAGGGAAATTTGCGGATAGAGACGAGCCGAGCGGGCTACTAGTCAGGATGACGATCATGCGGCGCTGCATCGGCGCCCTCTTGTCGGGACATGTTCGATGAAGACCATCTTGCTGCACATCCGCGCGGACAACGGCATGGAAAGCCGCCTGCAGGCCGCGTTCGACCTGTCGCGCGCGACCGGCGCCCATATCAGTTGCCTGCAGATCGCGCCGCTGCCCGAACTGGTCGCCGCAGATCTTTATGGCAGCGGCTATCTGGTGCCCGAGGCGATCGATGCGGTGCGCCGCCGGGACGAGGAAATGCGGCTCGGATTGGAAGAGCGCCTGCGGCGCGAGGGCATGGCGTGGGACTGGCATTATCGCAGCGGCGACCTGGTCCAGGGCCTGCTGGAAACCGGTCGCCTGGCCGACGCGATGCTCGTTTCCCTGCCGCCGCCGGGCCGCCGGCAGGCCGATGATCCAGCGCCGATCGTCGCCGACCTGGCGGTCAACAGCCGCGCCCCGGTGCTGGCGATCCCGAGCATGGCCAAGGGCTTTCGCTGCACCGGCCGCGCGATGGTTGCCTGGGACGGATCGCATGAGGCGGCGTCGGCGCTGACCGCGAGCCGCACCCTGTTGCGGGTGGCGAGCGAAGTCCATGTCGTCACCGTGGACGAGCGGTCGAAGCGCGACTTCCCGCCGACCGAAGCGGCCGAATATCTCTCGCGCCACGGCATTGCGGTCGAGATTCACGAATGGCCGCGCAAGGATCGCAGCGTGGAAGAAGCGCTGTCCCATGCCTGCCAGGAACTGTCGATCGACTGGATGGTGATGGGTGCCTTTGGCCACAGCCGGCTGCGGGAAACCATTTTTGGCGGCGTAACCCGCTATATTCTGGCCGAAACACGGGTTCCGCTCTTGCTGGCGCACTGATTTACGGTCAGTGATCGGACATGGCGTTCAACGATGGCGATCCGCAGGATAATGCGACCAGCCGGGAACAGGCTCTGCTGGGATCGATCCTGGCAACGGTGCCCGATGCGCTGATCGTGATCGACGCGACCGGGCATATCGTCTCGTTCAGCCCGGCCGCCCAGCGCATGTTCCAATATGCCGAGGCCGATGTGCTCGGCCGCAATGTCGCGATGCTGATGCCCTCGCCCGATCGCGAGCGCCATGATTCCTACCTGCAACATTATCATGACACCGGCGAAAAGCGGATCATCGGCATCGGCCGACTGACCACCGCGCGCCGGCGCGATGGCTCCACCTTTCCGATCGAGCTGGCGGTCGGCGAAGTGCAGGACCATGGCGAAAAGCTGTTCACCGGCTTCGTGCGGGACCTGACCGATCGGCAGAAGGCCGAGCGCCGCCTGCAGGATCTGCAGGCGGAACTCAGCCATGCCGCCCGCGTCACGGCGATGGGCACGCTGGCTGCGGCGCTGGCGCATGAACTGAACCAGCCGCTGACTGCGATCGCCAATTATATGGAGGCAGGCCGCGACCTGCTGCGCACCGATGCACCGGTCGACCGCGACTTGCTGGGCGAGGCGATGGACGAAGCCGCGCGCCAGGCGATGCGCGCGGGCCAGATCATCCGGTCGCTGCGGGAGTTCATCCGCCGAGGCGAAGCCGATCGCCAGGCCGAACCGGCCGCCACGCTGCTGGCCGAGGGGGTCGCGCTGGCCTTCATCGGCATCGACAGCCGGGGCATCGACATGGACATCGTCGTCGACCCGCGCGTCGGCCGGGTGATCGCCAACCGGGTGCAGGTGCAGCAGGTCATCATCAACCTGGTGCGCAACGCGGTCGAGGCGATGGACGGCCGCAATCGCCGCATCCTGCGCCTGTCGGCGGTGCCGGCCGAGGACGGACAGGTCGAACTCATCATCGCCGACAGTGGCCCCGGCCTCGATCCGGCGGTCGCGCGATCGCTCTTCACCCCGTTCAGCACGACGAAACCCGCCGGCATGGGCGTAGGCCTGTCGATCAGCCGCACCATCGTCGAGGGGCATGGCGGACGGATCTGGGCCGACGCCTCGCACTGGGGCGGCGTCGCCTTCCACTTCACTCTCGATTCTGCGGACCGCCTGCCATGAGCCTGCCCACCGACCAGCCCATCCATGTCGTCGATGATGACGAGGCGATCCGCCGGTCTCTCTCTTTCATGCTCAAGACCAGCGGCTTTTCGGTGCGGCTTTTCTCGGGCGGCACCGAATTCCTGAAGGAGGTCGGGACGCTGGAGGGCGGCTGCGTGCTGCTGGACGTGCGCATGCCCGACATTGACGGGCTGGAAGTGCAGCGCGAGTTGCGCGCGCGCGGCATGATGCTGCCGGTCATCATCATGACCGGCCATGGCGATGTCGGCATGGCGGTCGCCGCGATGAAGGCCGGGGCCACCGATTTCATCGAAAAGCCGTTCGAGAAGGCGGCATTGCTCGCCGCGATCGAAGCCGCCTGCGCGCAGGCAAGCGCCGACCAGGGCCGCAACAGCCAGCGCGAGACCGCCCGCGCCCGGCTCAACATCCTGACCGATCGGGAACGCGAAGTGCTCAAGGGCCTGGTCGACGGCCTGCCCAACAAGACGATCGCCTATGACCTGGGCATCAGCCCGCGCACAGTGGAGATTCATCGCGCCAACCTGATGCAGAAGCTGCAGGTCCACAGCCTGTCGGAAACGCTGCGCATCGCCTTCCAGGCGGGGGTCGAATAGGACAGAAAGTCCCATAGGGGATTTACGGATAGTGCCCGCCCCGCCGCCGCGCCAAGCAGCGGTCATGAACATGCATTTTGATCTCGCGCAAACCCTGCCCGGCGGCATGCCCGTTCCTGCCCCCTGCTCCGACGCCAGCTTCTGCCAGCGCTGCGAGGTGCGCGACCGCGCCATCTGCGCCACGCTGGAAGAGGATGAGCGCGGCGCGCTCAATCGCCTGGGCCGGCGCGTCACGATCGCGGCGGGGCAGACGGTGATGTGGGAAGGCGACGACGCCACCATCGTCGCCAATGTGATCGACGGCACGCTCAAATTGTCGGCCTCGACCGGTGACGGGCGCGAGCAGATTGTCGGCGTGGTCTATCCATCCGACTTCATCGGCCGCCCCTTCGGCCGCAGCACGCCGCACAGCGTCACGGCGCTCACCGACGCGCGCCTGTGCCTTTTCACCCGCGGCGCCTTTGACGGCTTTGCCCGCGAGCATCCCGAGCTGGAGCATCGGCTGCTGCAACGCACGCTCGACGATCTCGACCGGGCGCGCAGCTGGATGCTGCTGCTCGGCCGCAAGAATGCGCGCGAGAAGATCGCCACCTTCCTGCTCGACATGTCGCGCCGGCTGGCCCGCGAAGGCCAGCCCCCGCTCGACCGGTTCGACCTGCCGCTGTCGCGCCAGCAGATCGCCGACGTGCTGGGCCTGACGATCGAGACGGTGAGCCGGCAGCTGACCGACCTCAAGCGGATCGGCATCATCGCCCTGCCCGGCCGCCGCATGGTGGAAATCCGGGATCGCGCGGCGCTGCTGGACTGTAGCGAAGCGGCCTGACGTCGCCGCGCCGGGCATGTCCGGCCTATTTGCCCCGATCATCCTGCAATCGGGATCGCCCCTCTTCATCTTGCCGGCCGCTTGTTCTATGGCCGCAGGCCTGATTGCCGAGGGAATGCCATTTTGATCCTGGACCTTGTCGCCGCCGCTTCGAGCGCCATCCGCTTCGACCAGCTGGGGCTCAGCCCCGTCGCCCTGGACCTGGGCTTCTTCACGCTCAAATGGTATAGCCTGGCCTATCTGGCCGGCATCCTGATCGGCTACTGGTATCTGTTGAAGCTCATTGCCCAGCCCGGTTCGCCGATGGCCCGGCGCCATGCCGACGACATGATCTTCTATGCGACGCTGGGCATCATCATCGGCGGCCGGCTCGCCTATGTCTTCTTCTACCAGCCCGAAATCCTCCAGCATCCGCTGGACATCTTCAAGCTGTGGAATGGCGGCATGTCCTTCCATGGCGGCGCGGCGGGCGTGTCGCTCGGCATCCTCTACATGGCGCGCAAGGAGAAGCTGAGCTGGCTGCGCATCCATGACTATGTCGCCTGCGTCGTGCCTTTCGGCCTGTTCTTCGGCCGCCTCGCCAATTTCGTGAATGGCGAACTGTGGGGCAAGGAAACCGACGTGCCCTGGGCGATGATCTTCCCGACCGGCGGCCCCTTCGCCCGCCATCCGAGCCAGCTTTACGAAGCCTTTTTCGAAGGCATCATCCTGTTCTGCATCCTTGCCTTCGCCTTCTGGAAGACCAAGGCGCGCTACAAGCCGGGCATGCTGGTCGGCCTGTTCGTCTTCTTCTATGGCGTGTTCCGCTTCGGCGTCGAATATTTCCGCGAGGCTGATGCCCAGCTGATGGAATTTGCCGCTCGCACCGGCCTGCACATGGGCCAGTGGCTGTGCGTGCCGATGATCCTGGGCGGCCTCTACCTGATCGTCACCGCCAAGGGCCGGCGTGTGCGCGTCGAACCGATCGCGGGCAGCGCCAGTGTCAGCTGACGCCCTGCCCGGCGCGATGGGCCTGCCCGAGCGCCTGGCCCGCCAGATCGACGCCGGCGGGCCGATCTCCATCGCCCATTATATGGGCGAGGCGAACCAGCATTATTATGGCACGCGCGATCCGCTGGGGCTGGAGGGGGACTTCACCACCGCCCCGGAAATCAGCCAGATGTTCGGCGAACTGATCGGCCTGTGCCTGGCCGATGTCTGGCTGCGATCGGGCCGGCGCGCCGATCCGCTCTATGTCGAGCTGGGGCCGGGGCGCGGCACGCTGGCAGGCGATGCGCTGCGCGCGCTGGAGGGCGCCGACGTCACCTCGCGCATCCATTTCGTCGAGACCAGCCCGACCCTGCGCGAGCGGCAGCGCGCCCAGATTCCCCATGTCGTCCATCATGACAGCGTCGAAAGCCTGCCCGACCAGTCGCCGCTGCTGGTGGTCGCCAATGAATTTTTCGATGCCCTGCCCGTGCGGCAGATGATCCGCGTCGGCGACGAATGGCGTGAACGGGTGGTGATCCGGCGCGAGGAAGAAGGCCGCTTCATGGCGGTGCCGGGCTATCGCCGGATCGAATCGGGCCTGCCGCCGATCGCCGCGCAGGCGCCCGAGGGCGCGATCATCGAAGTGGCGCAGGCCGGTGCCACCGCGGGCTATGCCCTTGCCAGCCGGATCGCGCGCCAGGGCGGCGTCGCGATCATCATCGACTATGGTTATGAAGGCCCGGCCCTGGGCGACACGCTGCAGGCGGTGAAGAACCACCAGTTCACCGATCCCTTCACCGATCCGGGCGAGAGCGACCTTACCACCCATGTCGATTTCATGATGCTGGCCAATGTCGCGCGCCAGGCCGGGCTGCGCGTCCATGGCGCGGTGACGCAGGGCCATTTCCTGCAGCATCTGGGCATCGACGTGCGCGCTTCCGTGCTGGCCAAGGGCAGCCCGCAGCGCGCCGCCGAACTGGAGGCGCAGCGCCACCGCCTCACCGACGAAGCGGAGATGGGGACATTGTTCAAGGTGATGGCCTGGGTCCACCCCGACTGGGCCGACCCGGCAGGATTCGAGAAATAGCGGCCCCGTTGGCCGCTAGTGGTCCGATTCTGACATTCGATACCGCTTGAGGCGATGTCGCACACGAATGTCAGAATCTGTTCGGACCACTAGAAATATTTGTTTCTAGTGGATTTTACGATTTTGACATTTGCAAATCCAGCCCATCGACAAGGGATGCAAATGTCAAAATCAATCCACTAGATTTCAATCTTCCTGATGATAGCGGCTGAGGCGACGGATGAAGCCAATGAGGCCGGTCTGGCGGCTGCGCTTCATCCGTTCGGCGTGCAGGATGGTGCGCACGCGCTCGAAACATTCCTCGACGTCGACATTGCACAGCACATAGTCATAGCCGTCCCAGTGGGCGATCTCGCCCGCGGCGCGCGCCATGCGGCCCTCGATCACTTCATTGCTGTCGGTCGCGCGACCACGCAGACGCTTTTCCAGCTCCTCCATCGAGGGCGGCAGGATGAAGATGCGGACCACGTCGCCGCCGGCAATCTGATGCAGCTGCTGCGCGCCCTGCCAGTCGATGTCGAACAGCACATCCTTGCCGCTCTTGAGCATCGCCTCGACCGGCGCGCGCGGCGTGCCATAGCGCTGGCCGAAGACATGCGCCCATTCCAGGAACTCATGGTCGTTCGCCATGCGGCGAAACTCTTCCAGGTCGACGAAATGATAATCCTTGCCATCGACTTCGCCCGGCCGGATCGTCCGCGTCGTCGCCGACACCGACATCGACAGGTCCGGTTCGCAGGCCAGCAATTTGCGTGCAATCGTCGACTTGCCGGCGCCCGAGGGCGAGGACAGGACAAAGAGAACGCCGCGGCGCTTGAAATCGGGGGTGTCGGTGGGAATGTTGTCGGCCATGGCCGCTAGTGGCGTCGTGGACGGCATTTTGCAAGAGGTTGGGGGAGAAGAGGCTTGGCGCGATCGCGTAAAGGAATGAAACAGCGGGGCTTTATCCTCGCCCTGCTGATCGCGCTGGCGGCTGCCGCGATCCTCTATCTGATGGGCCGCCCGCCGATCTGCACCTGCGGCACGATCGCGCTATGGCATGGGCCGATCGACAGCGGTAACAGCCAGCATCTGTCCGACTGGTACAGCCTCAGCCACGTCATCCACGGCTTCCTCTTCTATGGCGCGACCCATTTTCTGATGCGACGCAGGCCGCTCGGCGTCCGCCTGTCGGTGGCGGTGGCGATCGAGGCGGTGTGGGAAATCCTCGAAAATTCACCGATCATCATCGACCGTTACCGCACGGCGACGATCGCACTCGGCTATTCAGGCGATTCCATCCTCAATTCGATGAGCGATATCGGCATGATGGCCCTGGGCTTCCTGTTCGCGTCGCGCGCGCCCGTCTGGCTGACAATCATCGTCGCGATCGGCTTTGAATTGCTGGCACTGGCGGTGATCCGCGACAATCTGACACTCAATGTCCTGATGCTCGCCTGGCCGATCGACGCGATCAAGGCCTGGCAGGGCGCGCTTTAGCCCGCCTTCTTGCGGGCGGCACGCGCCTCGTCGATCAGGATCGGCTTGGCGCTGGCGTCGGTCAGCAGCTTGGTCGCCATCTTGCGGTCCGCCTCGCGCTTGGCCTCATAGAGCTTGCCCGCCAGATAGGCGCCGGTAAGGACCATGGCGCCGACCGGATAGCGCATGATGAGGCGCTTGGCGCCGGCCCCGGCGATCAGGCCGATCACGCCCTTCTTGCCCGTGTCGGCGGCGACCCGTGCGGCCACCACCGTCGCGCCGAGCCGTGCCGCCTTGCGAAACAGGCTCGACTTGCGAACGCGCGTCGCGGTGGACGGAAGCTTTGCGGCGGTCGGGGCGGGCGTTTTCTTCATAGGGGATTAATGTATCGCACCCGCCCCGGTTCCGCCAGTTGATCTGGATCAGACCATATTTTCCGGCCGCACCAGCCGGTCGAAGGTCGGCTCATCGACCAGCCCCAGTTCGAGGCCCGCCTGCTTGAGCGTCAGCCCCTTCTTGTGCGCATGCTTGGCGATGGTCGCGGCATTGTCATAGCCGATCTCGGGCGCCAGCGCGGTCACCAGCATCAGCGAGCGTTCGACCAGTTCGGCGATCCGGCCCTCATTGGCCTGCATCCCTTCGACGCAGCGGTCGGCGAAGCTTTCCATGCCGACGCTGAGCAGATGGATCGAGCGCAGCACATTGGCGCCGATCAGCGGCATGAAGACATTGAGTTCGAAATGGCCCTGCATGCCGCCGACGGTCACCGCCTGATGATTGCCGATCACCTGCGCCGCCACCATGGTCAGCGATTCGCACTGGGTCGGGTTGACCTTGCCCGGCATGATCGAGCTGCCCGGCTCATTGGCGGGCAGGTCCAGCTCACCCAGGCCCGAGCGCGGGCCGGAGCCCAGGAAGCGGATGTCATTGGCGATCTTGGTCAGCGCCACCGCCAGCGTGTTGAGCGCGCCGGAGAAGAAGACGAGGCCATCCTTGGCGGCCAGCTGCTCGAACTTGTTGGGTGCGCTTTCAAACGGGGTGCCGGCAATGTCGCTGATCGCCGCCGTCATGTCGTCCGCCCAGCCATCGGGTGCGTTGAGACCGGTGCCGACCGCCGTGCCGCCGATCGCCAGCTTGCGGATATTGCCGTTCAATGCCCCCTCGATCCGCGCCTTGCTGCTGACCAGCTGCGCGGCATAGCCGGAAAATTCCTGGCCCAGCGTCAGCGGCGTCGCATCCTGCGTATGGGTGCGGCCGATCTTGACGATATGACCCCAGCCTTCTGCCTTGGCGGTCAGTACGCCGGTCAGCTTCTCCAGCGCCGGGATCAGCTTGTCGCGGGTCGCCAGCACGGTCGCGACATGGAGCGCGGTCGGGAAGCTGTCGTTCGACGATTGGCTCATGTTCACATGGTCGTTGGGATGGACCGGGCTCTTGCCGCCGCGCGTGCCGGCCAGCTGCTCATTGGCATAGCCGGCAATCACCTCATTGACGTTCATGTTGGTCTGGGTGCCGCTGCCCGTCTGCCAGATGACGAGCGGGAACTGGTCGTCGAGCGCGCCGGAGACGATCTGCTGCGCGGCATTCTCGATGCCCGCGACGATCGTCGCGTCTAGGCCATGTTTCGCATTCACCCGCGCCGCCGCCTGCTTCACGATCGCCTGCGCATGGACGATGCCGATCGGCATCCGCTCGGTCGCGCCGAAGGGGAAATTCTCGATGCTGCGCTGGGTCTGGGCGCCCCAATAGGCGTCGGCCGGCACCTCGATGGCGCCAATGCTGTCGGTTTCGGTGCGGGTAGCGGACATTCAGAACTCCCAGTTAAGAATCAATCGCAAAACTGGTTCCGATGTAGGGCCGGGGCGGGAAATTCCAAGGCGAAACTTGCGAATATCGCATATCCCTATGGCCCATCCGCACGGCGGGCCACAGGCCGTCATGCAGAGGCAGGATCTGCGCCTTTACCGGGGTTTACCGCAATTGATCGGCGCACGCGGCCCGATATCCTGCCCGGCATCCAGGAGGAAAACCGCATGTCCGATCGCCCCGTCCTTGCCCTCCTCCTCTGCCTTGCCGCCACGACGGCTCCGGTCCACGCAGCAGAAGAAGAAAAATCGTCCGACGACCCCACCAAGATCGCGACCAAGGTCGGCATCACCCGCGCCTCCGACGAATTTTCGCTGTCCGGATCGGTCGCGGTCGGCCCCAAGTTGAAATTCAATGCCCGCGTGTCGGAATCGGGCCTCTGGTCGGTCGGCGCATCCTATCTGCTCCCGGTCGCGATCCTGACCTTCTCGGCCGGCAAGAGTCATTTCGATTCGGGCGTGGAACAGACGCGCTATTCGCTCGGCGGCTTCGTGCCCCTGTCGCAAATCGGGCTGAAGACCGGCAAATTGCAGATATTCGTGCCCTTCGGCTATACCTATACCAATGGGCATGGCCCGGTCAGCGATATCGACCAGAGCGATGGCCTGCCGATCGCGCTCAGCAGCAACAGCGGCTATGTCGGGCTGTTCCTGTTGCGGCCGCTGGGACCGAAGCTGACCGCGATGGCGGGCGGCAATGTGACCAAGGGCACCCATGATTTTTCGGGCGTGGCGCTGGGTGGTGGCCTGTCCTACCATCTTACGCGTCGCGACACGGTCGGCGCCAATATCAGCTATGTCGACAATAGTTTCGGGACGAGCCAGAAGCTGCGCTTCTCCTATCGCCACGAATTTTGAGCCTGCGGCCGATGCCGGCCGCCGGGCTCACTTCTTCTTGCCGAAATCCACCGTGACGACGTTGGAGCCATCCTCGGTCGTGACCAGCGGCGCGTCATTTTCGGCCACGTCATGGGGTTCGGGCTCTTCGTCGGCCTGAACCTGGAACTGCAGCGCGAAATTGACGGCGGGATCGACGAAGGCGGTGATCGCGCTGAAGGGAATGACCAGATGCGCCGCGACCTGGTTGAAGGTCAGGCTGACCTCGAAATGGCGGTCGCTGACCTTGAGATCCCAGAACTTGTTCTGGAGGACGATGGTCATCTCGTCCGGGAAACGTTCCGATAGATGCTTGGGGATATCCACCCCGGCGGCATGCGTCTTGAACGTGATGTAGAAATGATGCGCGCCCGGCAGGCCGCCGGTCTGCTGCACTTCGCCCAGCACGCGGCCGACGACCGCGCGCAGGGCCTCCTGCACGATTTCGTCATAGGGAATCAGGCTGTCGGGCAGGTCTTCACTCATGGGGCATATGTCCTAACGACGCGAAAGCGGCGGTCAACCCCCGCCCGAGAGGTACATCATCAGATTGCATGGCGCGCGCGACGCGCTATAGGGCGCGCATGCGCACGGCCGAGATTCACCGCAACACTGCGGAAACGCAGATCGACGTGACCGTCAACCTCGACGGCACCGGTCTTTACACCGTCTCCACCGGGATCGGTTTCCTCGACCATATGATCGAGCAGCTGTCGCGTCACTCGCTGATCGACATGACCGTCAAGACCGTCGGCGACCTGCATGTCGACCAGCATCATACCACCGAGGATACGGCGATCGCAATCGGCGAGGCGCTGGCCAAGGCGCTGGGCGACAAGCGCGGCATCAGCCGGTACGGCAGCGTCTATTCGCCAATGGACGAAACGCTGAGCCGCGTCGCGCTCGACATTTCCGGTCGCCCCTGGCTGGTGTGCAAGCTGCCCTTCACCGTCACCAAGGTCGGCGAATGGGACACGGAGATGGTGGAGCATTTCTTCCACAGCCTGGCCCAGGCCGCCGGCATCACGCTGCACATCGAGCTGCTCTATGGCAGCAACAATCATCATATCGTCGAAAGCGCGTTCAAGGGCCTGGCCCGCGCGCTGCGCCAGGCGGTGGAGATCGACCCGCGCAAGGCCGACGCCATCCCCTCGACCAAGGGCATGCTCTAAGCATCATTTCCATAGAAAGGCCGACCCCATGTTCATCATTTCGCTGACCTATACGGCGCCGATCGATGTGCTGGACGGCCATCTGGCCGATCATCGGGCCTGGCTGGACCAGGGCATTGCCGATGGCTGGCTGCTGCTCGCCGGCCGGCGCGAACCGCGCACCGGCGGCATTTTGCTGGCGCGCGGCGAACGTGACGAGATCGCGGCGAAGGCCGCGACCGATCCCTTCGTCGTCAACGGCGCGGCATCGTTCGACCTGATCGAGTTCCTCCCGGCGCGTGCCGCCAGCGTCAATCTGGACACGCTGCTGCCATGATCATTGCCTTGATCGACTATGGCGCGGGCAATCTCCATTCGGTCCACAATGCCCTGCGCAAGGCGGGCGCCGATGATGTGACCATCACCGCCGATGCCGATGTCGTGGCGAAGGCCGACCGCATCGTCCTGCCCGGCGTCGGCGCCTTCCGCGCCTGCCGCGATGCCTTGGTCGCGATCCCCGGCATGGTCGACGCGATGAACGAGGCGGTGAACCAGCGCGGCATCCCCTTTCTGGGCGTCTGCGTCGGCATGCAGTTGCTCGCCGACGCCGGCGAGGAGTTCGGCCGGCATGAGGGGCTGGGCTGGATTCCCGGCACGGTGCGCCTGATCGAACCGACCGATGCCTCG
This sequence comes from Sphingobium sp. MP9-4, assembly GCF_005281675.1. NCBI lineage: Bacteria > Pseudomonadati > Pseudomonadota > Alphaproteobacteria > Sphingomonadales > Sphingobiaceae > Sphingobium > Sphingobium sp. MP9-4. The sequence goes on from NZ_LUFI01000104.1 coordinate 146,374, forward strand.
ATCAAGGTGCCGCATATGGGCTGGAACGATGTGGTGCTGAACGGCGAGCCGCCGCTGATCGAGGCCGGCGAGGCCTATTTTCTGCACAGCTATCATTTTGAGGCCGTAAATCCGGCCCATGTCGCCGCCGTCACCGACCATGGCGGGCCGCTGGTCGCCGCCGTCGCGCGCGACACCATCATCGGCTGCCAGTTCCACCCGGAAAAGAGCCAGCGCTACGGCCTGTCCTTCCTCGCGCGCTTTCTGGACTGGAAGCCGTGATACCGCCCCTACCCCCGTTCGGTTCGAGCCTGTCGAGAACCGTTGCGCGTGGGTTCTCGACAAGCTCGAACCGAACGGAAATCGGATAATGTCCCTGATCGTCTTCCCCGCCATCGACCTCAAAGGCGGCCAGGTCGTCCGCCTGGCCGAGGGCGACATGGACCGTGCCACCGTCTATGGCGACGATCCCGCCGCGCAGGCGCTGATCTTTGCCGCGGCCGGCGCCCAGCATATCCATGTCGTCGATCTGGATGGCAGCTTTGCCGGTCATGCGGTCAATGCCGAAGCGGTCGAACGCATCGTCGAGGCCTTTCCCGGCCATGTCCAGCTCGGCGGCGGCATCCGCAACCGGGAATCGGTCGAACGCTGGTTTGACCTGGGCGTATCGCGCATCGTGATCGGCACCGCTGCGCTGAAAGACCCCGCCTTCGTCAAGGCGGCCGCGCGCGACTTCCCCGGCGGCATCGTCGTCGCGGTCGATGCGCGCGACGGCTTCGTCGCCACCGACGGCTGGGCGGAAAAGAGCGACATGCCGGTGATCGACCTCGCCCGCCGGTTCGAGGATGCGGGCGTCGCCAGCCTGCTCTTCACCGATGTCGGCCGCGACGGCCTGCTCAAGGGCGTGAATATCGATGCGACCGTCGATCTCGCGCGCGCCACCGACATGCCGGTGATCGCCAGCGGCGGCGTGGCGGGGATCGCGGATATCCGCGTCCTCAGCCTCCATGCCGATGACGGGATCGAAGGCGTCATCACCGGCCGCGCCATCTATGACGGCCGCCTCGACCTCAAGACCGCGCTAGCGGTCGCGCAGGCGGCGGCCTGACCCCCTCCCCACCGGATCTGGGAGCCTGTTTCAATGACCGTCCGCACCCGCGTCATTCCCTGCCTCGACGTTGCCAATGGCCGCGTGGTGAAGGGCGTCAATTTCGTCGACCTCAAGGATGCCGGCGATCCGGTGGAGCAGGCCAAGCTCTACGACGCGGCCGGCGCCGACGAACTCTGCTTCCTCGACATCACCGCGACTCATGAGGCACGCGGCACCATATTGGACGTGGTGCGCCGCACCGCGGAAGTCTGCTTCATGCCCGTCACCGTCGGCGGCGGCGTGCGCAGCGCGGAGGACGCCCGCGCCCTGCTGCTGGCGGGCGCGGACAAGGTGGCGGTCAACAGCGCCGCCGTCGCCCGCCCCGAACTGGTGGCCGACATCGCCGATCGCTTCGGCGCGCAGTGCATCGTCGGCTCGGTCGATGCCCGCAAGGTGGGCGAGGGGCGCTGGGAAATCTTCACCCATGGCGGCCGCAAGCCGACCGGCATCGACGCGCTGGAACATGCACTGCGCCTGGCGGAGCTTGGCGCAGGCGAACTGCTCGTCACCTCGATGGATGGCGATGGCACCAAGCAGGGCTATGACCTGGCGCTGACCCGCATGATCGCCGATGCCGTGTCGATCCCGGTGATCGCCAGCGGCGGCGTCGGCACGCTCGACCATCTGGTCGCGGGCGTGGTCGAAGGCCATGCCAGCGCGGTGCTGGCCGCTTCGATATTTCACTTCGGTCAACATACTATTGCTGAAGCGCATCAGGCGCTGGCCCGCGCCGGCATCCCCGTTCGGGGCCATTAAAGCGCAGAAAAGCGCCAAAATGTCGGGTTAATTGACATTAACCATATGGGGCTTTTGGCGGCCATCGGTCGCCAACCGCAGAAAAACGTCACTTGGCAAAATTGGCACGGTTACTGCGTAGACAGGGCGCAGGGTCGTTTCGAAGCGATTTGTCCATTTTGAAACAGGGTGACTTTTATGCAGATCAGCAAACTTCTTCTCGTAGCGGGTTCGGCCAGCCTGATGGGCCTCGCCATCCCCGCCCCGGCCAACGCCACCTTCTGCTGGTTCAAGTGCGGCGGCTCCAGCGGCGGCGGCACCTCGTCGGGCGGCAGCAGCGGTGGCACGCCGACCCCGGTGCCTGAACCCGAACAGATGGCGCTGTTCGGCATGGGCGCCGCCGTTCTGGCCGGCCGCGTCTTCTTCGCGCGCCGCAAGCAGAAGTAAAATTCATTTGACGGGTCGCGCGCGGGACGCTTGATGCAGCCCATGCGCGCGACCCTTCAAACCCTCGAACAGACCATCGCCGAGCGACGGAAGGCCGATCCATCGGCATCCTATGTGGCGAAGCTGACCGCCCGCGGCCGGGGCAAGATCGCCCAGAAGGTCGGCGAGGAAGCGGTCGAGGCGGTGATCGCCGCCATGGCCGATAATCGGGCCGAATTGGTCGGCGAAAGCGCGGACCTCCTCTTCCACCTGCTGGTGCTGCTGGCCGATTGCGGCATTCCCTTCGACGATGTGCTCGACGAACTGGACCGGCGCGAAGGCCTGTCGGGCCTGGTCGAAAAGGCCGCCCGTCCAAAGGATTGATCCGCTCCACGGAAAGACATTGCCTTCCCGGCGTTTGTAGATCAGCCTCCACTGTCGGAGCGCGTTGGAACGGGGAGTGAGGCTATGATGCTGCGGACCATCCTGGGCGGACTGCTTGGCGGTTTCGCCATGTTCATCATCGGCTTCCTCTTCTGGGGCACGCCCCTGAGCGCGCTGGCGCTCAGTCGTGCCGATCCGCAGGCGAGCGCCAATCTCCAGGCCGCGATGGCGCAGGCGCTGGCCCGCAGCGGCACCGGCGTTTATGTCATCCCCGATCCCGCCACGGCGCAGGGCACGATCCTCTATGGCAAGGGGCCGGTGGCGATGCTTTTCTACAATAATGGCGGCTTCCCGGTGATGGACGGCTCCAGCCTGATCGGCGGGCTGCTGCTGGCGCTGGCGACCGGTGTGCTGATTGCGCTCGCGCTGCGCTTCGTCACCGGCGACTTCAACAGCCGGGCGCGGGTGTCGATCCTGTTCGCGCTCGCCACGGTGCTGTGGCTGCATATCGGCCAGGCCGTGTTCAACCATGCGCCCTGGGGCTACAGCCTCTATCTGGCGCTGAGCGATCTGGTCGCGCTGAGCGTGGCCGGGCTGATCGCCGCGAAGCTGATGGAAGGGCGCGCCGCGAAGCCCAGCGCGTCAGACAGCACGCTCCACTGACGCCATCCGCAGCATGCAGGCGGCATGGCGCCGCGCGACCGCCATCCGGTCCGCGCCATAGCCGCCACCCATGCAACTGGCGACCGGAATGGCGCGCGCCAGCGCCTGACCCATCACCAGTCCGTCGCGCGCGGCCAGCCCCTCGTCGCTGAGCGCCAGCCGGCCCAGCCGATCATCCACATGACCGTCCACTCCGGCCTGATAGAGGATCAGGTCCGGCACGAAATCATTCAGCACGCGCGGCAGCATCTCGCCCAGCGCCGCCAGATAGTCTGCGTCGCCGGTATCGTCGGCCAGGCCCAGATCCAGCGTCGAGCGCGCCTTGCGCACCGGGAAATTCTTCTTCGCATGGATCGACAGGGTGAAGACATCGCCCCGCCCCGCCATCAGCGACGCCGTACCATCGCCCTGATGCACGTCGAGGTCGAGGATCAGGATGCGGTTCACATCCCCCTCCGCGATCAGCCGGTTGGCCGCGATCGCCAGATCGTTGAACACGCAATAGCCCGCGCCGCTGTCGGCCAGGGCATGGTGGCTGCCCCCGGCGGCATTGGCGGCATAGCCATGGACCAGCGCCAGCTTCGCCGCCAGCCAGGTGCCGCCGGGCGACAGCAGCGCCCGGCGCATCACCCGCTCGGTTACCGGAAAGCCGATCCGCCGTTCCTTTTCGGGCGGCACAGCGAGCGCCAGCACCTCTTCGACATAGGCGGGATCATGCACCGCCGCGATCCAGGACGCGGGCATCGGATCGGGCGCATGAACGGTCATCGGCGCGCCGCTTTCGGCCAGCACGTCCATCACCAGGCCATATTTGTCGAAGCGCGCCTGCTGGCCGTCTGTGGCCGGGGAGACATAGGCGGGATGGTGAACGACGTGCAGCATGATCTTTTCCCGCTATCGCGATTTGATAGATGGCCGCTTTGCGCTATCTGGTCCAGCATGAACCGTCCCGATTTGATCCGTTTCCTCGCCCTGCCCCTGCTGGCCGCCGCCGCCATCCCGGCCGTCGCGCAGCCACCGGCGGTGACACCGACCCAGAGCGCGCCGCCGGCCGGCCAGGTCGTGCTGCCTCCGCCGATGGCGGTGATGCCCCCGCCCGTGCCGCTGCCTGCCCTGTCCCAGGCGCAGGATGACTGGGCGAATGAATGGCTCAAGAGCGGCATGGCCGAAGGGCTGATGGCGCGCAGCAAGCCGACCGCGCCGATGCACGGGCAGCAATTGCTGAACGCACTGCTGGATCGCGGCCGCGCGCTCAGCACCGGCCGGGTCGATACCGCCGATTTTCTGGAGGTCTGGGCGCTGCGCCCTGCCGCCTTCGATCCGCGCCCCTCGCTCGCCAAGGCGATTGCCGAGGATCGGCTGCCGCAATGGGCCGCCAGCCTGACCCCGCCCTATTCGGGCTATGACGGGCTGCGCAAGGGCCTCGCCACCTATGAGAAGATCCGCGACACCGGCGGCTGGCCCAGCCTGTCGGCCGGCGCCTCGGCCGATGTCGTGCGCGCCCGCCTGGCGCTGGAGGACAAGAGCGTCACCGGCACCGAGCCGCTGACCGCCGCGCTGCAACGCGCGCAGCGCCGCTATGGCCTCAACCCCACCGGCCTGCTCGACGCACGCACCCTGACCGCGCTCAACGTGTCGGTGGATGATCGCATCGCCGCGATCATGGCCAATATGGAACGCTGGCGCTGGATGCCGCGCGAATTGCCGGTAAACCGCGTCCAGGTGAACATCGCCGCCGCCGTGCTGACCGTGTTCCAGGGCGACGAACCCGTCACATCGATGCGCGCCGTCACCGGCAGCCCGACTAACCAGACGCCGATGCTGTCGTCGAACATCCATTCCATCGTGGTCAATCCGCCCTGGAACGTGCCGATGTCGATCGCCAGGAAGGAATTGTTCCCCAAGGGCCGCGCAACCCTGGCCAAGCAGGGCTACAAGATCGTGAAGACGCCCGAGGGCGGCGAGCGCATCGTCCAGCCCGCCGGTCCCAACAGCGCGCTCGGCCGGCTGAAGTTCGATTTCAACAATCCCTTCGCCGTCTATCTGCACGACACGCCTTCGCGCGGGAAATTCTCCAGCTATGACCGGCTTGCCAGCCATGGCTGCATCCGCCTGGAAAAGCCGGTATCGCTGGCCGAACTCATGGTGGCGAGCGATCCCAGCCTGTCGGGCCAGATCCAGAGCCTGATCGACACCAACAAGACCCAGCGCGTGTCGCTGCCCTCGCAGGTCGCGGTCTATCTGCTCTACTGGACCGCCTTTGCCAGCAGCAACGGCACCATGAACTTCCGCGCCGATCCCTATGACTGGGACAAGCTGCTGGCCCAGAAGATCGAGGCCTCCAGCCGCCGCGTCGACCCCACTGCGGTCAATTCGACCGCCCCCGCAGCCAAGGACTGATCCCCATGCGCCATTTTGCCCGCCCCCTGACCTTCGCCGCCCTGTCGGGCGCGCTGCTGCTTGCCGCCTGCGGCCAGAAGGAAGAGGAAGCCCCGGCGACCAATAATCTGGTCGAACCGCCGGTCGAGAATGTCATCGTGAACGAGCCGGAAGCGCTGCCGCCCGAGCCGGAAAATGTCGTCACCCCGACTCCGGCACCGCCGCCGTCCGTGTCGGAACAGCAGCAGATTCTGGATGATGCCGAAGCCAGCGGCATGACCTCACGCCTGCGCGAAAACGGCGAGGGGAGCCAGGGAGCGGACGAAGCGGGCAATAGCAGCCTGTGACGAAGGGCGCCCCCGTCTTGGAGCGGGGGCGTTGATTTGTTATAGACGGCACATGGATCGCCGCAAATTCACGAAGTTCGCTTTAAGCGGACTCGCCTTCTCGTTTTTGACCGATAGTGTTGGCAAGGCCGCACTACCGGTAGCGCCTGAACCCGCGAACCGCCCTCCGGTTCCCGCGACTCCATCGGCCGCACCGATTTTTTCGCGCAAGCCCTATGCGCTGCTGCTGGAAGAGGCGAAGGCCGCGCTCGACCAGCATGCGCGCGACTTCACCCTGCGCGACCGCATCGCCATCGCCGACTTCAACGCGCCGTCGAAGGAATTTCGGTTCCATATCGTCGACCTGATCGGTGGCCAGGCCAACAGCTATCTGGTGTCGCACGGCCGCGGGTCCGATCCGGGCCATTCGGGCTGGCTGCAGAGCTTTTCCAACGAGCCCAATTCGCTTGCCAGTTCGTCGGGCGCCTACAAGACGCTGACCGTCTATGATGGCCAGCATGGCCGGTCAATGCGGCTGGCGGGGCTCGATCCGCAGAACAACAATGCCGAAATGCGCGCCATCGTCATCCATGGCGCCGACTATGTCAGCGAGGACCATGTCGCTGCCTGGGGCAAGTGCGGCCGCAGCGAGGGCTGTTTCGCGCTCGCCCGCCACATGGTGCCGCAGGTATTGGGTATGCTGGGGCCGGGCCGCATGGTCTATGCCAACAAGATTACCGGCATGGTCGAAGCCTGACCGGCAAAGGCCCCGCCCGGATCACCGGGCGAGGCCTCTTCATGCTCAGCCGGCCTTGACGCCGCTCAGCGCCTGGGCGGCAGGCTTGTTCGACGCATCGACCGAACCGTCGGCCAGCATCGCCTTGCTCATCGTCGCCGCTTCGGTCTTGAGCGCGGCATCGTCGGTCGCCTGGCTGGCGCCGATCAGCGCCGACAGCAGGATATTCTTCGTCACCGGATCGGCCGCATTGGCCGCCGCCGACTTGCGGGCCAGGCCCAGCGCTTCCTGATAGAGCGGCGCGGAGCCGGCCTTGTCCTGCGCGCCCAGCTTCTGGTTGCCCAACTGGATCAGGATACCGGCCAGGATATTGCGGCTGGTGGCATCGGCGGGCTTGGCCTCCACCACCTTGCGCCAGTGCGGCAGGGATTCGCCATAAAGCGCGATCACCTTGTCCATCTTGCCGAGCGCGCCCTGGGCAGCGGCATCGGCATAAAGCGCGTTGGCGAGGAAATTGACATTGTCGATCTTGGTCGGGTCGACCTCCACCGCGGTGCGGATGGCGGGCATCGCCGCCTCATATCTGGTTGCGGCGGTGGCATTGTCGCCCGCCTGCAGCGCGGTCTGGCCGGCGGTGAAATCGGTCACCGCCTGGTTGAAGGCGTTGATCTGTTCGGGGGTCATCTGGCCGGCGGCGGGGGCAGCGCTGGCTGCCGGGGCATCCTGTGCCAGGGCCGGTGCGGCGAGGGTGGAAAGGGCAAGAAAGGCAGGAACCAAAAGGCGGGACTGCAAGGTCAGGGTCTCCCTGGTCGTTGATCCAATGTGGCGGATGCAGTCAGGGCATCCGCCAACACAAGAATGAACGAACGAGCGGTCCCGTTCCCAGCCCCCTAGGCTCGTGCCATCCCGCAAAAGGCTCGACCCACGGCAAACTCGCCCGCGCGGCGCGCCGAACGGGCCAGCGCTTCGGCATCCTCGCCCCATTGTTCGGCCTGCCAGCGCTCGTCGATCTCGGCCGCTTCCCATACGGAATCTGCGTCGAACGCCTCTTCCAGCACCGCCAGGCCGCAGACCAGCGAGCCGCTCAAGGTCACCAGCCGCGACAGGCCGGCCAGGGTGAAGGGATCCAGTCCGTCCACCGCCGCCGCCAGCCGTTCCAGCGTCGCGTCGGGCTGGGCGACATGGATGATGCCCTGGGTGGTGACGAAGGCAACGTCGTACCGGGCACTCGCCCAGTCGAGCAGCGGATCCCAGGCGGCGGCCTGACGCGCGACGAACGCCTCCGGCCCCTCGGCCCGGTAGCAGAGCATGTCGGTGCCGCCATATTCGGCAATGTCGGCCGCGAATTTCGCGCGGTTGCCGGCGATATGGTCGATCGCGGCATTGGCAAGGCCGGTGAACGCCATCGTCGCCGGATCGACCGTCTCGCCCTGGTCGCGCCATTCCTGCGCCACCGCCTCCGCCAGCACTGCATTGGGCAGCGCCAGTTCAGCGCGGGCCGGCGTGCGCACCGGGCGGCCATCCAGCCGGATCGCGAAACCGCCCTCGACCGGCTCGACCGTCACATCCTTGTAGAAACGCTTCACGGGCGGCTCCGCTTGAACAGGGCCAGCATCAGGCGCGGCACGATGATGAACTGGAACAGGCCGGCGACGACCATGATCAGGCCGAACGCCTTGGCCTTGTCGCCCTGTACCCAGGAAAAGCGCTGCATGATCGCCAGGAAACCGAACATGACGAGGAAGGCACCCGACAGGCGGAACAGGCCAAGCGCGAAATGGCGCTGGCGCGCGATCTTTTCCGGGTCGACCGGCGGGATGGGAGGCATGTCGTTCATGGCGCGTCGATATGGCGGCGCAATTCGTCGCTGTCCATCGCCACCGCATGGGCGCCGGCCTGCACCAGTTCGGCCGGCGCATGATAGCCCCAGCCGACGCCGATCGCGCGGGTACCGGCGGCCAGCCCCATGTCGATGTCGAAATGGGTATCGCCGATCATCACCGTGGTTTCGGCCACCGCGCCCGCCTCCGCCATCGCCTGCAGCAGCATCGAAGGGTGCGGCTTGGACGGGTGGCGATCGGCGGTCTGCAGGGTCACGAAATGATGCGCCAGATCATGATGGGCAAGACACAGGTTGAGGCCGCGATCGGACTTGCCGGTGGCGACGCCCAGCAGCCAGCCATCGCCGTCCAGCGCCCGCACCAGGTCGGCCATGCCGGGATAGAGCGGTTCGGACACGGCATTGGCGCTGCGCAGGGCGTGGAAGGCCGCCTTGTAACGATCGGTCAGCAACTGGTGATAGTCCGGCTCCGCATCGGGCAGCAGCCGGGCCATCGCATGGGGCAGCGACAGGCCGACGATCGACAGGATCGCCAGCCGGTCGGGCGGTGTCAGCTTCTCGCCCTCGAAGGCATGGGCCATCGCGGTGCAGATGCTGTGCTGGCTATCGACCAGCGTGCCGTCGCAATCGAAGACGGCAAGGCGGTTGCTCATGCCCCGCCCCTTATTTCTCGCCGCGACCGCGCCGTTCGCCGCGCCGGCCCTTGCGGATCTGCTTGGCATGGGCGCGGGCCGCTTTCTTCTCGTCCTCGCGGGTCGGCGTCCGGTCGATCTCGTCATCCAGCGGCATATCGCCCAGCGACAGGTCGAAGCCGAGCGCGACCAGGCTGTTGAGGAAATGTTCGGGCAGTTCCGCCTTCATGTCGATGCGGCCGCCATCGGGATGGTCGACGCGGATGCGGCGGGCATGGAGGTGCATCTTGCGGCTGATCGATCCGGACAGGAAACTGTCCTTGCCGCCATATTTGCCGTCGCCAACCAGCGGGTGGCCGATCGCCGCCATATGGACGCGCAACTGGTGGGTGCGGCCGGTATAGGGCTGCAACTCGACCCAGGCGGCGCGATTGCCGGCGCGCTCGATCACGCGATAGCGGGTGCGGGCGGGCAGGCCCTCTTCCTCGTCCACATGCATCTTCTCGCCGCCGGTGCCCGGCTGCTTGGTGATCGGCAGTTCGATCATGCCATCGTCGATGCTGGGCACGCCGATGACGATCGCCCAATAGACTTTCCGCGCGGTGCGGCTGGAAAAGGCCTTGGCGAAATGCGCGGCCGAGCGGCTGGAGCGGGCGAGCAGTAGTGCGCCCGACGTGTCCTTGTCGAGGCGATGGACCAGCTTGGGCCGGGATTCCGCGTCGAAGATCAGCCCGTCGAGCAGCCGGTCGACATGCTCGTCGGTCTTGGTCCCGCCCTGGGTGGCGAGGCCGGGCGGCTTGTTGATGACGATCGCCTGCTTGTCGCGGTGGATCACCATGTCCTGGACATAGGCGATCTCGTCCTCGGTCAGGTCGATGACGCGGACGCGCTTGGGCTTGTCGGCCGCCGCCACCTTGGGCTCGGCCGGCGGCACGCGGATCATCTGGCCTTCGGCGATGCGGTCGCCGGGCGCGGCGCGGGCGCCATCGACACGCAACTGGCCGGTACGCGACCAGCGCGACACGATGTTGAAGCCGACATCGGGCAGATGCCGCTGGAACCAGCGGTCGAGGCGGATGCCATCGTCATCGGCCTGCACCCGATATTGCCGCACGTCCAGGCTGACGCCCTTGGCCGGATTGGACTTGGCCGCGACCGCCGGGGTCGGTGTCGCCGCCTTGGCGACGGGGGCCTTGGTGCGAGGCTTGCCCACTGACTTGGTGCCGGGCTTGCCGCCTGACTTGAACGGCCGGTCGCCATCCTGCTTGCGCGCGCTCGCCGCCTTGGCGCCGCCGCGGGCGCGACCGGGCGCGCCG
>NZ_LUFI01000105.1:0-4424 GCF_005281675.1 Sphingobium sp. MP9-4
TTGAGCGGCATGATCTTGCGGATGATATGCTCGGCGGCCTCTTCCGGCGTCATCTCGACGGTGTTGACCCGTATCTCGGGGCTGGTGGGCGCCTCATAGGGACTGTCGATGCCGGTGAAGTTCTTGAGGCTGCCCGAGCGCGCCTTCTTGTAGAGACCCTTGACGTCGCGCGCCTCGGCGACCTCCAGCGGGGTATCGACGAAGATCTCGATGAACTCGCCGTCCGGCAGCATCTCGCGCACCATCTCGCGCTCGGCGCGGAAGGGGGAGATGAAGGCGGTCAGCACGATCAGGCCCGCATCCGCCATCAGCTTGGCAACCTCGCCGACGCGGCGGATATTCTCGATCCGGTCGGCCTCGGTAAAGCCCAGATCCTTGTTGAGGCCATGGCGGATATTGTCGCCATCGAGCAGGAAGGTGTGGCGGTTCATCAGCGCGAGCCGCTTTTCCACCTCATTGGCGATGGTCGACTTGCCCGAGCCCGAGAGACCGGTGAACCAGAGGATGCGGGGAAGCTGGTTCTTGAGCGCGGCATGGGCCTCGCGGCCGATGTCGGTCGCCTGCCAATGGACATTCTGGGCGCGGCGCAGCGAGAAGTGGAGCATGCCCGCCGCCACGGTGCGGTTGCTGATCTTGTCGATCAGAATGAAGCCGCCGAGCGTCCGGTTATCGGCATAGGGCTCGAACGTGATCGGCTTGTCGGTCGCCAGTTCGGCAACGCCAATGGCATTCAAGTCCAGCGTCTTGGCGGCCAGATGCTCCATCGTGTTGACGTTGACGACATATTTGGGCGCCTGGACGGTGGCCGACACGCTCTGCGTGCCGATCTTGAGCCAATAGGGCCGGCCCGGCAGCATCGCCTCGTCATCCATCCACACGATGGTCGCCTCGAACTGGCTGGAGACCTCCGGCGGATTGTCGGCGACGGCGATGACGTCGCCGCGCGAACAGTCGATCTCGTCGGCGAAGCAGAGCGTCACTGACTGGCCGGCAATCGCTTCGTCGAGGTCGCCATCAAGGGTAACGATGCGCGAGATGGTGCTGGTCTTGCCCGAGGGCAGCACCCGCACGGCGTCGCCCGGCTTGACCGATCCGCTGGCGATCAGGCCGGCAAAGCCGCGAAAATCGAGATTGGGGCGATTGACCCACTGGACCGGCATGCGGAACGGCTTGGCCGCCGCAGTGGTGGCATCGACCTCGACGCTTTCGAGATGCGCCATGAGCGTGGGCCCCTGATACCAGGGGGTGTTGTCGGACCGGGCGGTGATATTGTCGCCCTTGAAGCCGGAGATGGGGATCGGCGTGAAGGCGCTGATGCCGATGCTCTGCGCGAACGCGGCATAATCGGCGACGATCTTGTCGAACACGGCCTGGTCATAGCCGACCAGGTCCATCTTGTTGACGGCCAGCACGATGTTGCGGATGCCGATCAGGTGGGCGAGGTAGCTGTGGCGCCGCGTCTGGGTGAGGATGCCCTTGCGCGCGTCGATCAGGATGACGGCCAGGTCGGCGGTGGAGGCACCGGTGACCATGTTGCGGGTATATTGTTCATGGCCGGGCGTATCGGCGACGATGAACTTGCGCTTCTCGGTGGCGAAGAAGCGATAGGCGACGTCGATGGTGATGCCCTGTTCGCGCTCGGCGGCGAGGCCATCGACCAGCAGGGCGAAGTCGATCTCGCCGCCTTGCGTGCCGACGCGCTTGCTATCCGCCTGCAGCGCTTCGAGCTGATCCTCGAAGATCATCTTCGAATCATAGAGCAGCCGCCCGATCAGGGTGGACTTGCCATCATCGACGCTGCCGCAGGTGATGAAGCGCAGCATGGTCTTGTGCTGGTGGACGTCGAGATAGGCGTCGATGTCCTGCGCGATCAGCGCATCGGTCTGGTAGACGGGGTCCTGTGTGATCACGTCGGACATCAGAAATACCCCTCCTGCTTCTTCTTCTCCATGCCGGCGCCGCCGGCATCCTTGTCGATGGCACGGCCCTGGCGCTCGGATGTGGTGGTGAGCAGCATCTCCTGGATCACCTCCGACAGGGTGCTGGCCTCGCTCTCGACCGCGCCGGTGAGGGGATAGCAGCCCAGGGTGCGGAAGCGGATCGATCGCTCGACCGGCACTTCGCCCGGTTCAAGCGGGAAGCGGTCATCATCGACCATCAGCAGCATGCCGTCGCGCTCGACGGTGGGGCGCGGCGCGGCGAAATAGAGCGGCACGATCTCGATGCCCTCGAGCTGGATATATTGCCAGATGTCGAGCTCGGTCCAGTTGCTGATCGGGAAGACGCGGATGCTCTCGCCCTTGGCCTTCTTCGCGTTGTAGAGGTTCCACAGTTCGGGCCGCTGGTTCTTGGGGTCCCAGCCGTGCGACGCGGTGCGGAAGGAGAAGATGCGCTCCTTGGCGCGGCTCTTCTCCTCGTCGCGGCGCGCGCCGCCGAATGCCGCGTCGAAGCCGAACTTGTCGAGCGCCTGCTTCAACCCTTCCGTCTTCCACATGTCGGTATGGAGCGCGCCATGGTCGAACGGGTTGATGCCGCGCGCTTGGGCCTCGGGATTATGATGGACCAGCAGTTCCATCCCTGCGTCACGCGCGGCCTTGTCGCGCAGGTCGTACATCGCGCGGAACTTCCAGGTGGTATCGACATGGAGCAGCGGGAAGGGCGGCGGCGAGGGATAGAAGGCCTTCTTGGCCAGATGCAGCATCACCGCCGAATCCTTGCCCACCGAGTACAGCATCACAGGCCGATCCGCCTCCGACACTACCTCCCGCAATATATGTATACTCTCCGCCTCAAGGCGCTCCAAATGGGTAAGGTTCCGGGTCATGGGCTCGCTCGCGCCGCAGGGCGGCATAAGGGTCTATAATGTGCCGTCGAAATGACCCCGCTGCGCCCGCCGGGCAAGATTGGCTTTATTAAGCCGGGTAAACCCCATCTTCTTTCGTCCTGCCGGGTGAAGGCATGACCAAGGGCATGACAGAGCGGAGAGGCAGACCTATCTCTTGCGTCATGGACGGCCTCAACCGACAGGATGTTTCCCACCCCATGACGACCGCTCTTCCCACCCGCCGCCTGGGCGCGCTCACCGTTTCCGCCATCGGCCTTGGCTGCATGAACCTCTCCCATGCCTATCTGCCGCGCCCGTCGACGGATGAGGCCGAACGGTTGCTGCGCCATGCGCTCGATGTCGGCGTGACCTTCTTCGACACCGCCGCGCTCTATGGCTTTGGCGCCAATGAGGAATTGCTTGGCCGCACCATCATGGACCGGCGCGCCGATTTCACCCTCGCCAGCAAATGCGTGCTGGCGGAGATTGACGGCAAGCGCGGCCTCGACGGCTCGCCCCGGGCGATCACCCGCGTGCTGGAGGATTCGCTGCGTCGGCTCAGGACCGACCATATCGATCTCTATTATCTGCATCGCCTAGACCCCAAGGTGCCGATCGAGGAGTCGGTCGGCGCGCTGGTGCGCGGCGTGGAGGATGGCAAGATCGGCGCGATCGGCCTGTCGGAAATGTCAGCGGCGATGATTCGCCGCGCCCATGCGGTCCATCCGATCACCGCGGTGCAGACCGAATATTCGCCCTGGAGTCGCAACCCGGAGGTCGCCGTGCTCGACGCCTGCGCGGAACTCGGCATCGGCTTCGTCGCCTTTTCGCCGGTCGGCCGCGGCCTGCTCGCCGGCGGGGTTGGGCCACAGGGCGTGCCCGAGGGGGATATTCGCGGCGCCATGCCGCGTTTCCAGCCGCCCCACCTTGCCCATAATCTGGTGTTGGCAACGAAGCTCAAGGGGCTCGCCGACGAAGCGGGCTGCACCATGGCGCAGCTTTGCCTGGCCTGGCTGCTGTCCCGTCGCGATTTCATCGTGCCGATTCCCGGCACGACCAACATGGCCCATCTCGACGAGGACCTGGCGGCGGCCAGGCTAGATCTGCCGCGTCCGCTGCTCGATCGCGTCGACAGTCTGTTCGATTTCAGGGCGGTGTCGGGTCCGCGTTACCCGCGCGATGCGCAGGCGCAGATCGATACCGAATTGTGGGAAGGCGAGCCGCTGGCCTGATTCTCGTACCGATTCTCCCCTGATTCCCGATTCTTGCCGCAACAGGATCGGGATTCGGATGGAGAAGCGCGGAACTCGGCGCCCAATCCGGTTCCGGAAACGCATTTTTATTACAAGCGCGTGAAATCTCCGAAATGCCCGAAAGACCGGGCTTTTTACGCGACCGGGAGGGGCCGCATTCTCAACTTTCGGAGGGGAAATTCAAAAAGGGCGGAATTTCGCGGTTGACCGAATCAAATGCCCCATCTAGAGGGCTTTTCACCGGACAGGGCGGCGCTGCTGAGGCGCTTGACTGACCCGGTCGCCCACATAGACGGACACTGGTCCTCTGAACGAGAGTTTAGGGAACACTGGTTGTCCGGTTTTGA
>NZ_LUFI01000106.1:0-4060 GCF_005281675.1 Sphingobium sp. MP9-4
GGCGCCCTGACGGCCGGCAGGACAGCCTCAGGCGGCGCTACGGGGATTTCTGGCCCTTCCCGGGCGGTTTCGGTGCTCACGACGCGCCTCGCTCCTCAGCCGCGCTTGTAGCCCACCTTATAGGCCTCCGTCCATTATTCGGGCACAGATTCACGGTAGCCGCTGCGCGAGTTCAGGCCTGCAGCCATCAGGCGGGATCAGGTCATTGGCGAGCATCGTACTCACCGATCCTAACAGATAAGGATTTGTCGGAGAGGGCGCATTCCCAGGCCGTGGTTCCATCGATCAAATTCACGCCCGTTTCGATCTCCAAAGCCGAGTAAGCAGCTGTGATCGCAACCTCGGCTGTGCGAATCTTGAGTACCTCTTGTCGCCCCGCATCCGTGAGTGAGACGATCGTACGCCTGCGATCGACCGGATCTGCAGCTGTTGTGATGAGGTCCAGCTTTTTCAGCTTTCCCACCCAATCTATGATGACCGGGTGGAACTGCTGAAGGGCAGAGGCGATAGCAGTGATACGTTGCGGCCCTTCATCTTCGATCAGGTAGAGTATGGACGTTGTCCGGGGCGGGGCGATTATTCCTGCCTCAACAAACGATCCCTCGCATTCGGTTACCAGCCCCTCAGAGAGACGGCGCAACCGATGGGCTAGGAAGAATAATCCCCCCGATTGGATAAAATCCCCATTTTTTTCATCTACTGATCCTGCGACAGATCGGTCCGGCCTTCGTCGCAAGCTTCACCTTCGGTGCGGTGCCTGCCTGTGTGGGTCTTGCTCGAGCCATCGCGACAATGCGCGATCTCGGAAGTGGCCGCCTGCGCAAGCTACCAGCAGATGCCGCGCTTGGTTTCGTCCGACCGGCATGGCGGCGACGGATTGGCCGAGCCGGTCTTGATCGCCGTATTTTCGAGTTCTGTGTCCTCGCCGAGTTGCGGGACCGCTTGCGAGCGGGTGACGTGTGGGTCGAAGGCAGCCGGCGATACAGAGCCGTGGAGCAGCAACTTATCTCCACCCCGGTGTTCACTGCTATGAGGGCCGCTGGTCCATTGCCTGTCCCGGTCGCCGATACGGCCGCAGTCTGGCTCGAGGAGCGCAAGGCGCTCCTTTCCCGAAGGCTGGCCGAGGTGGACGCAAAGGTGGAAGCGGACGCGCTCGAAGATGTGCACTTTTCAGGCGGCAAGCTGCGGATATCGCCACTTCGAGCCATCACACCGGAGGAAGCCGAAAGGGCACTCTCTCCCTTGTATGGCCATTTGCCGGCCATCCGCATTACTGACCTGCTGGCGGAGGTTGATCGTTGGACCGGCTTCTCGAAATGCTTTACCCATCTCACCACGGGCCGCGTACATGATGATCCCCGCACTGTCCTGACAGCGGTTCTTGCCGACGCCACCAATCTCGGCCACGCCCGCATGGCAGAGGCCTGCGATTTGGTGAGCCAGCGCCAACTCGGTTGGCTTGCGGCATGGCATTTACGCGAAGACAGCTACGGCGCCGCCTTGGCGATGTTGGCCGATGCTCAGCATCGCATGACGCTGTCAAATGTGTTCGGCGATGGAAATGTGTCGAGTTCCGATGGCCAGAACTTTCCACTTGATCGCCGCGCGCAGGCGACCGGTTCTGTCAATCCCCACAAGGGCAGTGAACCTTCGGTATCCTTCTATACTCACGTCTCGGATCGCTATGCGCCGTTTCATGCCAAGGTTATTTCCGCCGGTGCGAGCGAGGCAGCCCACGTCCTTGACGGCCTGCTGCATCATGGTGCCGAACTTGCGATTGAACGCCACCATACCGATGTCGGCGGCATTTCCGACCATGTTTTCGCGCTCTGCCATTTGCTGGGGTTCCAGTTCGCACCGCGAATTCCCAATATCGCCGCCCGGCGCCTCCACTTGTTCCGCGATGCGCGGCCAGGGCCGACCATAGCCCCGATGGCCGCGCAAGCCATTGATGAACAGCTCATCGCTAGCCACTGGGAAGACATCGTCCGCCTCGCAACATCTATCCGGACCGGAGTCACGAATGCCTCCACCATGCTCGAGCGCCTTGGTTCATATCCGCGCGCCAACGGCCTGGCGCTGGCGCTACGCGAGATAGGCCGGGTTGAACGGACGCTTTTCACCCTAGACTGGATCGAAAAGCCGGAAGAACGGCGCCGTGCTACGCGCGAACTGAACAAGGGCGAGGCGCAGAACGCCCTCAAGCGCGCGATCTTCTTTCACCGCACCGGCCGGATACGCGACCATGGGCTACAGGCTCAAGGACACCGAGCGTCCGCGCTCAATCTGGTGGCTGGAGCCATTGTCCTCTGGAACACGACCTACCTCGAGGCGGTGCTTCGCCATAATGAGCAGCAAGGAAAGGAAATCCCGGCCGAATTTCTCCAACATCTGTCACCGCTGGGCTGGCAACACATCAATCTGACCGGCGATTACCTTTGGACGGATCATGACTTAACGACCGGCACGCTACGGCCGCTGCGCCAAAAGATCGGCGCTACCGTGCCCCAAAAGGCTTAGACCCCATGACTGCCAGAGCCTCGGAGGCTCGAATCTGAGATGCTGATGATGGATTTGTCAGCAGCGGAGACGAGTCATGACGGAGACGGTGAAATACGTTGGTCTGGACGTTCATAAGGAAACCATTGCGGTCGCGGTTGCCGATGGGGAACGCGGAGGCGAGGTGCGTTTCGTCGGCACGGTCGCCAACGAGGACGATGCGATCAGGAAGCTGGTCAAGCGGCTGACTGGACCGGGCGTGACGTTGAACGTCTGCTACGAAGCTGGTCCCTGCGGGTATGGCTTGCATCGGCTGCTGACGAAGCTGGGACAGAATTGCATCGTCATCGCCCCCTCGATGATGCCGCGGCGCCCGGGTGACCATGTAAAGACGGACCGGCGTGACGCGATGACCCTGGCGCGGCTGCTACGCGCTGGCGAACTCACCGCAATCTGGATACCGGACGAGGCGCACGAGGCGGTACGCGATCTCATCCGCGCGCGACGCAGCGCGCAAGATGATGCCATCGGAGCCAAGCAGACAGTGCGCAGCTTCCTGTTGCGTCATGATCGTCGTTTCGGCGGCAAGGCGGCCTGGACGAAAATGTACTGGCGGTGGTTGTCCGAGCAGCGGTTCGATTTTCCCCACCAACAGCTGGCATTCGAGGAAATGCAGAAGCGGGTGCTGGAGGCGCAGGCACGGGTTGGGCGCTTAGAAGCGGCGCTGACTGAAGCGGTGGACGCATGGTGTTTTGCGCCGCTGGTCCGCAATCTACAGGTCCTGCGCGGTATCAGGCTGGTCAGCGCTGCGACGCTGGTCGCTGAAGTAGGCGATCTCACCCGCTTCGACAATCCCAAGCAACTGATGGCGTATGTCGGCTTGGTGCCGTCCGAGCACTCCAGCGGCGCTCGGACCAAACGGGGCCGGATCACCCGCGCGGGCAACGCGCAGGCACGAACCATGCTGATTGAGGCGGGCTGGTCGTATCGACTGCCCGCTCGCGAGAAACGACGCTACCGTGAGCGGGTCATCGACTTGTCCGAGGACATCCAGGCGATCGGGTGGAAAGCGCAGGTTCGCCTGTGCCAGCGCTACCGTCGCCTGGCGGCCACGGGCAAGCCTCAGCCCAAGGTGACCACCGCGATCGCGCGTGAACTGGTCGGCTATGCCTGGGACATCGCCCGTCGGGTGTCGCCGGCGATAGCCGGCTGATCCACCCACGACATTAACGAGAGGAGGCGCCAGCGCACCAACTGCATAGCCTTGGCCGGCGTGCCGCGGGCACCCGACTGTGATGGGCAATCCACGGTGTACGGTGGGGCAGGTTCGTCCGACGCCCGAACTTAGACGGAGGATAGGCCCAGCGACGGATACGGGTAGTGCGGTAATCAACCCGCGGATGAGAGCATGATCAATCGTCGTCGATCAGGCGCCCGCGGCACACCCGCCAAGGTCAATGCGACCGCTGGTCTCGAGGCCAGCGAAGGAGTAAACTCGGCCAGCGTCTCGGATGGCAGTCATGAGAGCGTATATCTGTGCCCGTTTTATGTGACGCCCCCG
>NZ_LUFI01000107.1:0-3942 GCF_005281675.1 Sphingobium sp. MP9-4
GTGTCCCACGGGGTGGTGTAGGAAGGTTTCCCTGAGAGGGTGGCCACCGTCGATCTTCTGGTAGGGTTCGGATGCGAACTCGAACCTGGAGAAGAAGACGATGACCGACGACAGAATGGCCCTTGTTGAGCTGATTGAGCAAGGGGCTGACAGCGATTTGTTGCGCGAGATGCTGGCTTTTGCCGCTGAGCGCATGATGGATATGGAGATCGAGGCGAAGACCGGGGTTCCTGCCGGTGCTCGTAGTGCAGCCCGGCTCAACCACCGTAACGGCTATCGCGAGCGTGGTTGGGACACCCGCGCTGGCCGGATTGATCTGGCAATCCCGAAGCTGCGCAAGGGCAGTTACTTCCCGAGTTTCCTGGAGCCGCGCCGGACCGCCGAGAAGGCTTTGGCAGCGGTAATTCAGGAGGCCTATGTGCACGGGATCTCGACTCGTTCGGTCGATGATCTGGTCAAGGCGATGGGCGCCAGCGGCGTATCGAAGAGCCAGGTCAGTCGTCTGGTTGCCGAGATCGACGAGCGGGTGAATGCCTTTCTGGCGCGGCCGATTGAGGGCGAGTGGCCCTACCTGTGGATCGACGCCACCTACCTCAAAGTCCGGGAAGGCGGGCGGATCGTCTCGACGGCGGCGATAATCGCCGTGGGCGTCAATACCGATGGCCGCCGCGAAGTGCTCGGCGTCGCCACCGGTCCCTCGGAGGCGGAGCCCTTCTGGAAAGCCTTCCTGCGTTCGCTGGCAGATCGGGGCCTTCGCGGGGTGAAGCTGGTCATAGCCGACGATCACAAGGGACTGCGCGCCGCCGCCAGCAAGGTGTTCGCCGCGAGCCAGCAACGCTGCCGGGTGCACTGGATGCGCAACGCGCTGGCCCATGCCGCGCCCAAGCAGCGGCCGGCCGTCATCGCCATGATCAAGACGATCTTCGCGCAGGAAACGGCCGAGGCGGCGCACCAGCAGTGGGAGCAGGTTGCCGATGCCCTGCGCGAGAAGTTTCCAAAGCTGGCCGACATGATGGACGCATCACGCGAGGACGTGCTCGCCTACATGGCCTTCCCCAAAGATCATTGGGCGCAGATCGCGTCCACCAACCCGCTGGAAAGGGTCAACAAGGAGATCAAGCGAAGGTCCGACGTGATCGGTATCTTCCCCAATGATGCCGCTGTGGTTCGTCTCGTCGGAGCGCTTATGCTGGAGCAAAATGATGAGTGGGCCGTATCGCGCCGATACATGACGCTGGAAACGCTCGGCTCGGTGAGCCATAATCCTATTGTCAGCTTGCCAGCACTGGCCGCCTGACCTGAACCCGATCCTGCCGTAGATCGACGGTTCCTACACCACCCCGTGGGACACGACCTTTCTTTCAGCCAAATACCTATCATCGGCACAAAACGAATATTGTCATGACTTCCCAAAGAGAAGTTACTGGACCGGAACGATCTGTGTAACTGCGACGGGATGGTGAGATGACTGATGCGAAGCGGAAAACCGGACGAGGACCATGGTGCAAACCGACGTCATTTGGGAAGGTCCCAGGCGGGATGTTTCAATTCTCGCGCTCGAAGCCTGGCACGTCATATCTCCACGTACGCGCAACTGCCTTGGCCATCTCGACATGCTGGGCGATCCCACATCGACCGTGGCGGGGGTTCCGATCGAACGGTTGCACCTCAGCGACCTTTCCCGCTGCGAGGGATTGAGCGTCTTTCGAGTGCCCAATCTGGGCCATGTGAGCTATTGTGAGATTGCAGCCGCGATGGACCGCTATGGCTGGCGCTTCCGTCAGCGGTGGAGTGGAAAAGCCGAGCCATCGGCGCTCGAACTTCTGGGGGCTTCGCTTTCCCGTCATCTCCAGAAGATCACCCGGGCCGCCAGGACGCGCTCGGAGCGATTTGCCGTTGGCGAAGCGATGCTCCGGCTGCACGAGGTGGAAGGTCTGAGCGGACCGGAAATCGGCAAGCGCTTCGGAATGAGCGGGGCCGCGGTGCATGCCACCATCCAGAAAACGCGCCGAACCCTGGAACTGCGTGCGCGCTTTCCACTGCCGCCCCCTCCGGCAGCCTCATAGCCGAGCGCTCCAGAGGTATAAGCCGGCGATAATTGGTGCCATGCGTGTGGGCCGCCGTGGCCTGTTCTTGTTCGCTCCCATCGAGATTGGTCGCTCGGAACGATCATGCTATTCATTGCGGCAAGGAGACCGAGATGATCCGTGCTGCCCTTTATGCCCGTTATTCCGACGACAAGCAGAGCCCCGCTTCCATCGAAGATCAATTCCTGGTCTGCCGCGAACAGGCAGGCCGTGAAGGCTGGCGTATCGTGGGCAGCTACAAGGATGCGGCGATCTCCGGCGCCAGCGTCATCCTGCGACCGGGTATTCAGGCGCTTTTGCAGGATGCGCAGATGGGACGTTTCGACGTGCTGCTTGCCGAGGCACTCGATCGCGTGTCCCGCGATCAGGCCGATGTCGCAACGCTCTACAAGAATCTCCAGTTCGCCGGCGTGAAGATCGTTACCCTCGCTGAAGGCGAGGTGTCGGAACTGCATGTCGGGCTCAAGGGCACGATGAACGCGCTGTTCCTCAAGGATCTTGCCAAGAAGACCCATCGTGGCCTTCGGGGCCGAATCGAGAAGGGCAAGTCGGGCGGCGGCCTGTGTTACGGTTATGACGTCGTGCGCCGCTTTTCCAGCGAGGGCGAAGCGGTGCATGGCGAGCGCAGCATCAATGCCGCCGAAGCCGAAGTCGTCCGGCAGGTTTTCCGGCAGTTCGCTAATGGCCTCAGCCCCCAGGCAATTGCCCGCCGACTCAACGACTCGGGTGTCGCGGCTCCTACCGGCAAGCTCTGGACCTCAACCACGATCCGGGGCCACGCCAAGCGCGGCACGGGGTTGCTCAACAACGAACTCTATATCGGCAAGCTGGTCTGGAACCGCCTTCGCTATCTCAAGAATCCCCAGACCGGCAAACGCGTCTCGCGGATCAATCCGCAGTCGGAATGGATCGTCACCGAGGTACCCGACCTGCGGATCCTGGATGATGAACTCTGGCAGGCCGCAAAAGCGCGACAGGACGATATCGCAGTCCAATATGCCGGCGTCATCGAAGCCACGCGCTCGGCCCATAATGCCATGAACCGCACCCATCGCCCTAGGAGCCTGCTGTCCGGTCTCGTCCACTGCGGCTGCTGCGGCGGGTCTTATACCCTTCGCGGGCAGGGGCGGTTTGCCTGTTCGAACCATATCGACACGAGAAGCTGTTCCAATGGGCATAGCATCGCGCGCGACAAGCTGGAGGCGCGGGTACTCGAAGGGCTGCGCGACCGGCTGATGAGTCCGGAAATCGCCGCGGAAGCCATTCGCGCCTATGTCGAGGAGAGCAATCGCCTCAACCATGCCCGCCGGGCCTCCCAGAGCGCGGATCGGCAGGAACTGGAGAAGGTCCTCAAGGCGATCAAAAGCCTGGTCACGCTCGCGACGGAAGGCAAGGGAACGCGCGCGCTGGTCGATCAGCTTCTCGAGTTGGAAGCACAGGAAGACGCCATCCGCGCCCGGCTCGCCGCAGCCCCCACCGATGTGCCGGATATCCATCCGAACATCTCGGAGATTTACCGCCGCAAGGTCGAGCGGTTTGCCGAAGCCCTGGCGCATCCAGAGGAGCGGCAGGAGGCGGCCGACGCCTTGCGCGGACTCATCGAGCGCATCGTTCTGACGCCCGGCACCAAA
Organism: Sphingobium sp. MP9-4; assembly: GCF_005281675.1. Classification (NCBI taxonomy): domain Bacteria; kingdom Pseudomonadati; phylum Pseudomonadota; class Alphaproteobacteria; order Sphingomonadales; family Sphingobiaceae; genus Sphingobium; species Sphingobium sp. MP9-4. The sequence continues at coordinate 3,719 of NZ_LUFI01000107.1, forward strand.
CGGGGCGAGGTCAACGCCATGCTCCACGGCGAGTTTGGCACCATCCTGGAATGGCTGGATCGGCGCAATTGCGCCAATGCCGACAGCCCCCTTGATGCTTTCGCATCAGGGGGGCCCGGTATGTCGGTTTCTGTGGTTGCGGGAGTAGGATTTGAACCTACGACCTTCAGGTTATGAGCCTGACGAGCTACCGGGCTGCTCCATCCCGCGACACTGGGCGTTTT
>NZ_LUFI01000108.1:0-3911 GCF_005281675.1 Sphingobium sp. MP9-4
ATCAAGCAGTTCCGGGGCATCGCCACCCGCTATGACAAAGACCCTGCCAACTTCCTCGCAGCCATCAAGCTCATCTGCGTGCGCATCTGGTGCAGTGCGTAATGAGTCTACGCGCTAATGAGCGGCCGCCGGCCGAAGGGAGGACGAAATGGCGCGTCACAGCATCAGGCTTGGCGGCATTTGTGTCGTGATGATGGGCACGGTTGCAGCGCCCGCGCATGCGCAATCGCTCGACGACAAATATTGGGTCGAGGTGGGGGCCTATTGGCCATCGGTGAGTTCCCATGTCCGGGTCGCGCCAGCCTCCAACCCGGATGGTGGCACGAATATCGATCTGGAATCCGACCTCGATCTCGACAAGCGCAAGGTGCTGCCGCAGGTCGCGGCGGGGATAAGATTGGGCGGTAACTGGTCGGTGATGGGCGAATATTATTCGCTGAGCCGCAATGGGTCCAGGACGGTGGCGCGCGATATCACATTTGACGATGTCACCTATCCGGTCGGGGTGCGGGTGGAGAGCGGCTTCGATAGCGACGTCTACCGGCTTACCTTCGGCTATGCGTTCGTGAGCACCCCTGATACCCGCGTCGGCGCGGCGCTGGGGCTGCATGCGACCGATTTCACCCTGACGCTCAAGGGGGATGCCCGATTGGGGGAAACGCAGGTGAGTGGGACGCAGCGCCGCCGCAAGGCGCTGGCGCCGCTGCCGACGGTGGGGCTATTTGCGTCGCAGCGGATCGCCACCGACCTGACGCTGAGCGCGCGGGCGGATTATCTGTCGCTCAAGATCGACGATTATAAGGGGCGGCTGCTCAATGCCGAAGCCGCCATGACCTGGCGCTTTGCCAAGAATGTGGGGATCGGTGCGATGTGGCGCTACGTCAATTATCGGGTCGATGTCGACAAGGACAATTGGGCCGGGCGGATGAAATATCGGTTCAGCGGCCCGGCGGTCTTCATGCAGGTCGGGTTCTGACAGGAAAGGGGCGTCGTGCGGATCGGCGCGACGCCCCTTTCTGTCTGTCAGGCCGCGCGGATCACGCAGCGAAAGCCGATATGGCTGGTCGAGGAGTCGATCGCCTGGGCATGGCGCGCGGCTGGGCGATAGCGCCGGCAATAGCTGGGCGCGCAGAGGTGCGAGCCCCCTTTAAGGACACGGCGCGGGATGAGGATGTGTGGCTGCTGCGGGTCATAGCTGGCTTCGCGCGCCTGGTTGAGCGGGTTGCGCGGCGCGCAGCAGGGGCGCGAGGGATCGGCCTGGTGCCGGGCGGCGTAGAAATCCTCGGTCCATTCCCAGACATTGCCGATCATGTCGGACAGGCCATAGCCATTGGCGGGGAAGCTGCCGACCGGCGAGGTGCGTTCATAGCCGTCGATCAGCAGATTTTCGGACGGGAAATTGCCCTGCCAGAAATTCGCCATCGCCTTGCCGTCGGGCAACAGTTCGTCGCCCCAGGCAAATTCCTGGCCATCGACGCCGCCGCGCGCGGCAAATTCCCATTCCGCTTCCGTGGGCAGCGCCTTGCCGGCCCAGGCGGCATAGGCAGCCGCGTCGTCATAGGTGACATGGACCACCGGATGATCGTCGAGGTCACCGATCGAGGAGTCCGGGCCGAGCGGATGGCGCCAGTCGGCGTCGAAGACATAGCGCCACCACTGGCTCCAGTCATGCAGCGGCACCGGACGTTCGGTCGGCGTGAAGACCAGCGAGGCGGGGCGCAGCATGTCCGGCTGGGCGCCGGGATAATCGTCCGGATTGGGGGCGATCTCCGCCGTGGTGCGGTGGCCGGTCGCCTCGACGAAGCGGCGGAAGTCGCGATTGGTGACGGGGGTGGCATCGATCCAGAAGGCGTCGACCTCGACCGGATGGGCCGGCGCTTCCTCGGGATAATGATGGTCCGACCCCATGATGAAGCGGCCGCCGGGAATATGGATCATGTTGTCCGGCGCAGTGGCCGCAGGGGCGAGGGGGGATGGCACGGTCAACCGATACTCCTTGTCTGTCGATCCTGTTGATGCGCCTATACGGCGCGCGTCGCAATGGCCGCGAACAGGGCAATGCCGGCCACGCACATGATCAGCGCCATGACCAGCACCGGCCGGCCCAGATGAAACTGGTTGGTCTGCTTGAGGTCGGACAGCGTCATCCAGTAACCCCATGTGCCAAGCAGAATGGCCAGCGTCCCCATGCCGGCGAGGAACAGGCCGATATGCTGCGGGCTCTGGGAATCGCCATGGCCCGTCTTCTCCGTGGCGGCGTCGAGAAATTTGTAGATGGTGAAGCCGAAGCTGAGCATCGAGAGCGAGGTGCGAATCCAGGCCATCAAGGTGCGATCGGCGGCCATGACGGTGCGTTTTGCACCCAGATCGGCTGGCAGATTGGGAATGTCTTCCGTCATGATCGCCGCTCCATCAGCGAGAAATCTTGCGGTGATCCTAGGCGTGCCGTCGGGGATTGGCGATCATGATAAACCCTGGGACGGCACGGTAACGATCTGTTGCCGGTGCGCGGGCGCAAAGGGGCGCGGAGCGTTGGATAGCAGCATGTTATGGTCGCGCCGGATGACGGGCGTCGGCGCAAAAGGCCGATCAGGGCAAATCCCGACTTGGCCGGCCCCGGCGGCGCTCTAGCTTGATAGCGACAGGACAAGGCCGGGACGGTGCGCAAATGACCACCCGGCAGCAGGGATCGGCCGGGACTACCGGCCCATGAAATGACTGCCACCCATCCCCCTGGGTGTGGTCATGCATCAGGCGGGAAGAAGGACTGCACTTTCCGCCTGATGCTCCGTCAGCCTCAGGCCCTGCTCGGAAAGAAATGCGGCCAAATCGGCAATTATCCCGATGGGCCGTATCGGCGGAACAGCGATAGTCGGCTGCAGCAAGGGAGATGGCGTCCGATGGCTGCATCGCGCATCTCGCCGCGCGTCCGATCCGGGCAGAAGGAGCTTGTGATGAGGTCTAGGATAAAATGTCTCTGTGTGCCGCTGGCGCTGCTGGCCGCATCCACTGCCCATGCGCAGACTGCCGCACCGGCGGCGGGCGTGGTCGAGCCGGCGGCAATGGACGCGATGGACAAGATGAGCGCCAAGCTGATCGCGCTGCCCGGATTCGCGCTGAAGGCCGATGTTACGACCGAAGTGGTGCTGGATACCGGCCAGAAACTGCAATTCACCGGTGCGCTGGACATTCAGGTCCACAAGCCCGACGCGTTCAAGATCGTCGCCACATCCGACATTCAGAACCGCGAATATTATTTTGGCGGCGGCAAGTTCACGGTGCTGGCGCCGCGCCTGAACTATTATGCCAGCGTGCCGGTGACCGGTTCGATCGGCCAGTCGCTCGACAGCCTGCGCACCACCTATGGTGTCGAACTGCCGCTGGCCGACCTGTTCACCTGGGGCACGGACCAGATGCTGCGCAGCCGCATAAAGTCGGGCTATGTCATCCGCCCCGAGACGATCGATGGCCGTACCTGCACCCATTATGCCTTCCGCCAGGAAAAGGTCGACTGGCAGATATGGATCGAGGACAGCAGCCAGTTGCCCTGCAAGATGGTGATCACCGACACGAATGATCCGTCGATGCCGCAATATAGCGCGCTGATGCGCTGGGACGGCAGCGCGCGACCGTCGGCGGCTGACCTCGCCTTCACCGCGCCAGCCGGCGCCAATCCGATCCACATGGTGGACCTGAGCAAGGGAGAGGCGAAATGAGCATGGAGGCAAAACGCGGCCTGGCCATCATCGCGTCGCTTGCCCTGATGGCCGAACCGGTCGTCATCGGTCGGGTCATGCTGTCATCGGCGGCGCTGGTGCTGGGCATGGCCGCATCGACGGCGGAGGCGGCGCCGCCCCGGAACCGTGGCAATCGCGGTGGCGGCGGGCGCGCACGACCGGCGCGGCCCTCGG
>NZ_LUFI01000109.1:0-3177 GCF_005281675.1 Sphingobium sp. MP9-4
TCGGCCATGCGATCGCCGCGTTCGAGGACAAGGCGCTGCTGGCCGACATGGCGCAGCACTGGTCCTTCCTGCAGTCGGCGCTGGCCAATCTGGAGATGGTGCTGGCGAAGTCGGACCTGGGCATTGCGGCGCGATATCTGCCGCTGGTCGAGGACCAGGCCAAGGCGGAAACACTGTTCGGGCGTATCCGTGAAGGCTGGTCGCTGACCCATGACGGGCTGCTGGCGGCCACCGGCCAGTCGCGCCTGCTGGAACGGAGCCCGACGACCGAGACGTCTATCCGGCTGCGGCTTCCCTATATCGAGCCGCTCAATCTGCTGCAGGTCGAACTGCTCAAGCGCTATCGCGCCGGCGAGGATGATGCCCGGATCAAGGAAGGCATCGAACTGTCGATCAACGCGATCGCGACCGCGCTGCGCAACAGCGGCTGAACTGGAATGCTACGGAGCGGGTTGGGGATGGCCGACCCGCTCTGTAGGATTTGTCGCGCTTAACTTCGCATATTTCCCGCACATTTTGATCGTATCGATCAATTGTGGGAAATCATGTTGCGAGCGGCCAGCCGGTCCATCCCCCTTATAGCATCGCCCTGCTGGGTAGGACAGGCGCGGTCAGGGGAGGAGGGCGACGCGCCAGGTCTCGCCCTCGATCGGGTCGCCGAAGACGGTGTGGACGTCGCTCGACACGCAGACGAAGCCATGCCGGGCATAGATGCGGCGGGCGGGTTCCAATATCTTGTGCGTCCAGAGGGTGACGGCGCGATAATGTTTGTCGCGGGCGAATTGCAGGCAGGTGGCGACCAGCGCGTCGCCGATTCCGCGCCGCCGGGCAAAGGGTTCGACATGGAGCAGGCGCAGCCGGGCGAGGCCGTTGCCCTCGTCGGTCAGGAATATCGCGCCGGCCATGACGCCGTCGATCTCCGCGATCCAGCATTGTTCGCGGTCCGGCTTGAAGTCGCGCAGGAAGGCGGCGACGGTTTCGGCCTCCAGCGTTTCGAGCGGCCGGCCCCAGCCATGGCTGGCGGCGTAGAAGATCGACTGGCGGGTGACGACCTGGCTGACCTCGCCGGTGCGGAAGGGGCGGATGGTGAAGGGGCCGCCGCTGGCGGGATCGAGCAACAGCCGCGCGCGGGTGAGCGCCTGGAGCAGATCCTGCTGCTCGACGCTGTCGAGCCGGTCCAGATCCTGGGCAACAACGGCGCGCTGGCGGCTGTCGATCTGGTCGAAGGCGGCGCGGCCGACGGTGGTGAGGCGGATCGGACGGGCGCGGGCGTCGGCCGTTTCCTGATCACGGACGATCCAGTCCTTCTTCTCGAAGCGGGCGATCATGCGGCTCAAATAGCCGCGATCCAGGTCCAGTTCGGCCTGGAGCGTGCTGGCCAGCACCGGTTCCAGCCGGGCGATTTCGAACAGCAGCCGCGCCTCGGGCAGGTTGGCGTCGCTGTCGAGGAAGCGCGCGTCGATCGCCCCCACATGGCGGGTGAAGAAGCGGTTGAAGGTGCGGATGGTTGCAATGGCCTGTTCCATGCCGACGCTTCAGCATGGAATGTTGACGGAGTCAACTATATTGGCAACTATATTGGGGCAGGCGAATGCGGGACGGCCGCAGTCCATGGCCGTCCCGCACCCCAGATCCCTTTATGGAAAGGGATGAAGGCTGGGCGGGCGGGCCGATCAATGACCGGCCCACCCGTTCATGCGATCAATATTTGACGACGACGCCGGCCATCGGGCGGATCGAATGGAAATTGCCGGTGGTGTCGGCCTGGACACGCAGGCGGACATTGCTGCGCTCGGCCGAGCTGCCAAGGTCGGCGGGCGACAGTTCAAGGCCCGCGCCATAGGTCATGCCATGATAGTCGCGGCTATCCTTGCCCAGCGCGTCGAAATTGGTCCACTGATAGCCGACCTTGCCGAAGAACATGCTGTCCTTGCCGGCCTTCACGCCGACGCGGCCGGCCGCGCCATATTCCCAGTCGATGTCGCCGCTGACGCCCTTGGACACGGTACCTTCGACGCCGAGCACGAGCGGGCCGGCGACATTATAGTTCACGCCCGCGACGCCTTCGACCATGCGGCCCTTGTAGCCGACGGGGGGAATGCCCTCCTTGCTGGTCTCGCTGTCATAATTATGCACGCCCGCCATCACGCCGACATAGGGTTCGATGCGGCGGGTGGAGCTGCTGTCTTCCTGCGCCATGGCGGCGGCAGGCAACAGGGTGGCGGCAGCAACTGCCGTGAAAAGCAGTGTCTTCATGGGGGTGACCCTTTATCTGTTTCTGAAATTGGGCCGGGGTGTGGACCCGCCGGCATGTCCCGTGCGCTGCAAGCGTCTGCGAGGACATGGGGCATCAATGGTCGGGGCCGGTGGAAGGTTTCCTGAACGAAATGCGAAATATTGCCCAGGCCATGATTATGTGTTGGAAACGACACGGTTTCTGTCAGGGGGATGAACGAAAGTCGCTTTTTCTGAACCACAGATAAATGCCCGATCTTGAACCGCTTTTCATTCACCACCAATTCAACCGCAGGGCGTTAACCGGGGTCATGAAGCATATGAGGAGACAGGCAATGACGCGGACCGGATCACGATTCCTGGCTGCGCTTGGTCTCGCGAGCGCGATGGCCCTGGGGGGCTGCGCCTATGATGACGGCTATGGTTATGGCGGCGTGAGCGTCGGCACCGGCTATTATGGCGGTGGCGGCTATTATGGCGACGGCTATTATGGACCTTATGGCTATGCGCCGGGCGGCTATGGCGGCTGGTACAATGACTATTATTATCCGGGACGCGGCTATTATGTCTATGACCGCGCCGGTGCGCGGCATCGCTGGAATGACAGCCAGCGCCGCTACTGGGAAGCGCGTCGCAAGGACCGGCCGGGCAATGGTCGGCCCGGTGACGGCAGGCCCGGTTATGGGCGACCCGGTGACGGACGTCCGGGCGATGGTCGGCCGGGCTGGGATCGTCCGGGTGACGGGCGCCCCGATGGCAATCGACCGGGCGACGGACGCCCTGGCGGTCGCCCCGGCTGGAATGGCGGTGACGGTCGGCCTAATGACGGCAATTGGAGCCGTCCGCGCCCGCCGCGCGGCAATGACACGCCCGGTCGCGGGCGTCCTGGCGCCAGCGGCGGCGACCAGCGCTATGTGCCACAGCCCGGCCAGCGCCCGCCCC
>NZ_LUFI01000110.1:0-2914 GCF_005281675.1 Sphingobium sp. MP9-4
GCGAGCGGGGATATGGGATTGCTGGCAGCGCGGGGAATCGATGAGTTCGATCGGGCGAAGGTTTGATCGAGAGTCTTCGTCGGTATTTTCGGTGATTTCGCCGACCGGCGGCATCCGGCCCGCCGCTCGCAAGCGTTGCAGTCGTGCGCTGAGCCTTGCCGAGCGGGAGGAGATATCGCGGGGCCTGAGCGTCAGAGAACCCTTGCGTGCGATAGCACGGCGACTGGGTCGCTCGCCCTCGACGATCAGTCGCGAAGTCAGGCGTAATGGCGGTGTTGCACGGTATCGGGCGACGGCGTCCGATCAGGCGGCATGGGACCGTGCCTTGCGGCCCAAGCCCTGCAAACTGGCTTGCTCGCCGTCACTGGCACAGGCGGTATCGGTCAAGCTGCGCCGCAAATGGTATTGCGAGGTGGCTCAGGCACAGCTTTCCGCAGGAGCCGCACAGGCAGGTGTCGTACGAGACCATCTACAGAAGCCTGTACATACAGGCGCGGGGAGTTCTGAAGAAGGAACTGCTGGAGCATCTGCGCGCCCGGCGCACCATCCGCCGGTCGCGGCACGCCAGCCTCAAGCGCAATGGCCTCGGCCAGATCAAGGGTGCCGTGTCGATCAGCGAACGCCCCGCCTCGGTCGAGGACCGCGCCATTCCCGGCCACTGGGAAGGCGATCTGATCGGAGGCACGAAGAACAGCCACATCGCGACGCTGGTCGAACGGCATTCGCGCTACGCGATACTGGTCAAGGTCACCAACAAGGACACCAGGAGCGTCGTGTCGGCGCTGATCAGGCAGACGCAGCGCCTGCCGCGCGAACTCTACAAGTCGCTCACCTGGGATCGCGGCAAGGAACTGGCCGATCATCCGCGTCTCTCACTGACTACCGATGTCGAAGTCTATTGCTGCGACCCGCAATCGCCCTGGCAGCGCGGCTCCAACGAAAACACCAATCGCCTGCTGCGACAGTATTTCCCCAGAGGAACCGATCTGTCGCTATACAGCCAGGCCAAGCTGAGTGCCGTTGCACGGCAACTCAACGAACGGCCAAGGAAAACGCTCGAATATCAAACGCCCGCAGAGCGTTTCCAAGCATGTGTTGCCGCCACCCGTTGAACCCACCGTGGATTGCGGACTGCCCATTTGTGGAAGCAATAGCGCCGCTTTTTGCCTTACCAAAAAAAGATCGATAAGCGATCGCTATCGTCCACGGTTGGCGATGCAAAATGCCATGCGGTAGCCGATGTGATGGCCTGTTCAAATTCCTCGGCGAGGCGATGATTGCGGTGCAGCCGGGCGAGGGTTCCCTCGACGACTCAGCGTCGCGGGAGAATGGCAAACCCTTTGCGGCACTCGACCGTTTGACGATCTCGGTGGTCCATTTGCCGATCCGGCCCAGCGCGTCCCTGAGTTTGTCACCGGCATAGCCACCATCGGCGAAGACATAGCGCAGCCACGGGACACGCCTTGATCATCTCGGCCAGCACCAGCGGAGCGTCGTCACGGCTTTGGATGTCGGCGGCGTGGAATACGGCATGGACGAGATTGCCGTCGGTATCCGTCAAGATATGGCGCTTGCGCCCCTTGGTCTTCTTGTCCGCGTCATAACCCCGTGACCCGCCGCTTTCCGTGGCTTTGACGCTCTGGCTGTCGATCAGGCCAGCGCTGGGTGAGCCCTGGCGGCCTGCAGTTTCGCGTCCGATCAGCAGCAGGGTATGGCTCGACGACAACCATATTCTGTTGTCCCACCAAAGATAGAACCAACGCCGCGCCGTCGAGACCGGCGGCAAACACGGCGGAAGCATCCGCCACGAGCTGCCGCCACGCAACAGATGCAGGATTGCCTCGACAATCCGCCTGAACGACCACTTGTGCAGCCGCCCCACATGCGAGGGCGGCGGAAAGAATGGCTCGAGCAGCCCCCTTCGGCATCGATCAAATCGCTTGGCAGCCAAGTCTGCACGCACATACTGCGTTTCAGTGGTATCGGCCCACATCGTTGATTTCATTTGGTTTGTCGCAAAGCCGCTGAATCAACGACAGGATGCACCGTCAATATAACCCACTGATACGAATCAACTTGATTTCGGAGCAGGCTCTCAGGAGTTAGAGCCTCCGGCGATCTCGGTGTGGTTCAGGCATAATGTCCCATGGTGATCCCCCCGTTCCCGACATAGGAGGGGGCGTTCGATTGCCGTCGCGGCAATCCTGATGAACATGGTTTCTTGTTGGCCGGGATGTGTTCAAGATCATGGACTGGTTTCCTGTTGTTTTCATCCTGTTCAAGATCGTCGTGCTGGGGGGCGGCATGTTCTTTGCCGTCCGATGGCATTATGAACAGGACAGGAAGGCGCAGAAGGGGGCGGTGCTGAGCGCGGTCGGCAAGATCAGCCTGGCCCTGCTGCTGGCGCTGATGGGCCTCCTGTCCCTCACCTTCATGCTGGCGCGGATTCTGGGCATGGATATGGCCCTGTGATTTTGGCGCTGTGATTGTGGCCCGCGTCGTGCGTGGCGCGTTCGGATCATCGTTGCGCTGACGGGCGGCCTGTGCCGGAAGGGCGTCAGCCGCGCAGGCGGTCGAGGCGGTGCTTCAGCTTCCTCTGCAGCAATTCCCAGTTGGTCACGCCCTGGATCACGCCGCCATTGGCGACGATCATCTGTTGCAGCCGATAGGTGTCGACATCCTGGATATCGACCCGGTCGCGGTCGATCACGGCTAGGGCGGCGGCGGTGCCGGCCGCTTCGCCCAGCGCCATCGAGGTCGGCTCCATGCGGATGGTGGAAAAGGCCTGGTGGGTCGCCGCGACGCAGAAGGGCACCATGAGGTTGGTGCACTGGTCGCGATGCGGCACCATCAGTTCGAAGGGCAGCGGCGAGCGTTGATATTTGCCGCCGGCGGGCAGCATGAAATGGCCTTC
>NZ_LUFI01000111.1:0-2643 GCF_005281675.1 Sphingobium sp. MP9-4
TCCGCCGCCCCCGCCGCCCCCCCCGCCGCCGCCGCCTCCGCCGCCCCCGCCGGCGCCGGAATGCTCGCCTGGGCCGTACATTGTCTTCTTCGAATGGGACAAGTCGGACATCACGCCTGATGCCGCCACCATTCTGGACAACGCGGTTTCGGCCTACAGCGCTTGCGGCAACGCCCAGGTCATGCTGGCCGGTCACGCTGACCGTTCGGGTGCAGCCTCGTACAACGTTGGTCTGTCGCAGCGTCGCGCTGACGCTGCCAAGGCTTATCTCGCCTCGAAGGGTATCCCTGACGGCGTGATGACCACCCAGGCCTTCGGTGAATCGAAGCCGCGCGTCGACACCGCGGACGGCGTTCGCGAAGTCCAGAACCGTCGCGTGGAAATCAGCTACGGTCCGGGTTCGGGTCAGTAAGAACTTTCCGTCCTTCGGGATGGAATATGAAGAGGGGCCGATCGCAAGATCGGCCCCTTTTTCTTGTCCTGCGTTGCACGTGCTGGCCTGTCGCACGTTGCTCTGTCACGTGCTGGGGCCTGCCGCGATCCGGGCTGAACGGATATCTGGCCGGCGTGTCATGTGCCTTGATGCCGGACAGCGTGGACGATCGACATATGGGCGGTTGATCATGTCTGCGCTCATGGCCGGCCAGCTAATTGCAGGGGCGAGGCCGATAACGCTGTGGTCTGGATTGCTACCGAGCTTCGGCCTGATACGTGACGCATCGTGGTTTCAGGCTATTGCCTGCGGATGGCGCCTTTGGGGCGGTGAAGGAGGGGTGTCAGGACGGATGCCATGCTATCTCCCTGCTTTTATTGCGAACGATATGCAGAAGGGTCATGACAAACCGGATCGGATCGGCAACAAAGACGCGTCTGCCGCGTTCGCGCAGTTGTTTCCGTGATCGGGAGTTTGCCATGAAGACCGCCGCCCTGTTCCTTGCCCTGCCTCTGCTCGCTGCCGTGATGGCCTGTGCCGCGACCAGCCAGAGCGCGCCCGCCGCGCCGACCGCCAAGGCCAAGCTGGCCGCTGGCGATGGCAGCGCGCGCGGCACCGCCGTGGTGACCCAGGCAGGCGATGGCCTGCATGTCGTGGTCAAGGCGCAGGGGCTGACGCCGGGCATCCACGCGGTGCATATCCACACTACCGGCGTCTGCACGGGGCCGGACTTCACCAGCGCGGGTGGCCATTGGAACCCGACCAGCCATCAGCATGGCAAGGATAATCCGCAGGGCATGCATATGGGCGACATGCCCAACATGCAGGCCAAGCCCGACGGCAGCGGCGAGATCGAATATGTGGTGCCGGGCGGCACGATCAGCGACGGCGCGACGCCGCTGCTGGATGCCGATGGCGCGGCCATCGTGATCCATGCCCAGGCCGACGACTACAAGAGCGACCCGACCGGCAATGCGGGCGGCCGCGTCGCCTGTGGTGTGCTGAGCGTTGGCTGAGGCCTGATTGCCCCGGCGTCCGCGTCAATCGTCGCGGGCGCCGGGATGACCGTCTGCGCGATAGGTTTCGACCGCGTGATAGCTCGAGCCGGCATGGCCGAGCCGGCTTTCATAGAGGCTGAATTCGTCCACGGTGAAGGCGGGCGATACAAGGCCGGCGTGCAGCGCGAGGAAAGGCGCGATATCGCCGCCGTGCCGGCTGAAGCGGGCGAGGGTGATGTGCGGCAGATAGGCGCGGGCTTCGGGCGCGATGCCGGTCGATGTGCAGGCGCGATCCACCTTGGCATGAAGATGGGCGAGCGGATCGCGCGGCTGCACCCCGGCCCATAATGTGTCGACCACGCCGCGCCGATCGAAATAGCCGGCGCCGGCGAGCGCGATGGCGAACGGCTGGAAGCGGACGCCGGCGAGCGCATCGGCAATATCATCCGCCTGATGGCGATCCACTTGCCCGATGAAGCGCAGGGTCAGGTGCAACTGGCCATCATCCTGCCAACGCGCGCCGGGAACGCCGGCCATCTGGGCCAGAAGCTGGCTGCGGATCGTGGCAGGCGGACGGATGGCGACGAACAGGCGGTGCATGAGGAGTAGATAGGGAGAAAGGGGGCTTGCGGATAGGGGCGGGGTGGCGCGGGAGAATGGGCGCAATGTCGGCGTTGCGCTTTGACGGCTGACGACCACAAGATGACTTTCCTCCCCGGAACGGGGAGGTGGCAGCGCGAAGCGCTGACGGAGGGGCAAGTGCCTATTAGTGCTGCGCTAGCCGGCCTGTGCCCCTCCACCACTCGCTGCGCGAGTGGTCCCCTCTCCGTGCCGGGGAGGAATGTCTTGTTCCCACCCCTAATTGCCTCTGACACGGCAAATCATCGATGTTTGAAGGTCCAGCTTCGATCTTCGGCTTCCTCTCCGTTGATGAGATATTGCATTTGATGGGTTTCACCGTTCGGCCAGGCGACGAGTTCGTGATCGTTGATGAAATCAATGGTGATGGCGTCCCCATTTTCGGAGGCATCCCATATAAGCGTTAGCCTGTCGCCCGGCTCCAACTCAAAGCATTCCGGCCATGGTTCGACTGAGTAGCCCCTAGTTTTCTAGACGCCTTCTGCTTTCAGAATCTGCTGCCGTTCGAACTGGTTGGGTGACAGCATCCCGTTCCTGATCTGCTTGCGCACCGGGTTGTAGAACATCTCGATG
>NZ_LUFI01000112.1:0-2514 GCF_005281675.1 Sphingobium sp. MP9-4
TGTCAATCGGCGTGCAAACGGGACCCCCGATCGGCGCGCAAAAGGGACCCCTTTTCAAGGATGGCAGGAAGGTCGAGGAACGCGCCTTGCGCAGCGCGCGGCGTAGGGAGGGCGGAGCCCGACCGGAGGCGCGCGCAGCGCAAAGCATCTTAATCCCGGCGTGCGACGGGGGTCAGTTTCGGTTCTTGAAGCGCCAGCTGTCATTGCCGGTCTCGATGATGTCGCAATGATGGGTCACGCGATCGAGGAGAGCGGTGGTCATCTTCGGATCGCCGAACACGGTCGGCCATTCCCCGAACGCCAGATTGGTGGTGATGACGACGCTGGTTTGCTCGTAAAGCTTGCTGACCAGATGGAACAGCAACTGCCCGCCTGAACGGGCGAACGGCAGATAGCCAAGCTCGTCCAGAACCACGAGATCGAGCCGGGAGAGTTGAGAGGCAAGCGCGCCGCTCTTGCCGATCCGGGCTTCCTCTTCGAGGCGGGTCACCAGATCCACGGTGTTGAAGTAACGCCCCCGCGCCCCGGCGCGGACGACATTGGCGGTGATGGCGATAGCCAGATGGGTCTTACCTGTGCCGGTGCCGCCGACCAGAACGACATTGCGCCGTGCGGGCAGGAATGCGCCGCCGTGTAGCGAACGGACCAACCCCTCGTTGATCGGCGTCCCTTCGAAGCGGAAAGCATCGAGGTCCTTCACCACCGGCAGCTTGGCAGCCGCCATCCGGTATCGGATCGAGGCCGCGTGACGGTGCGTTGCCTCCGCGCGCAGTAGATCGGTCAGTATCTCCATCGTCGTGCGCTGTCGCTGAAGCCCTGTGGTGACGGCCTCATCGAACGCGCCAGCCATCCCCTTGAGTCCAAGCCCGCGCATCGCGTCGATCATGTCATGCCGCTGCATGGAAGTTCCTCAGTTGGTCGTAACGGGCACAGTCGGCGATCGGCGGATGCCTCAGGGCGTTGTCCTCCGACGTGACAATCGTCAGCGGTCGTGGCGGTTCGCGTCGCCGTGCCAGGATATTGAGGATCAGATCGTCGCTCGCCGTGCCGGTTGCCAGTGCCTCCCGCACGGCGGCTTCGACGAGTTCCAGGCCATCGGTCAGCACGGCCGCCAGTACGCGCACGAACCGCCGATCGGCATCATCGCCGTTGCCCAGCTTGCGTCGCAACCGCGCCAAGGCTGGCGGCAACTCCCAGTCCTGGAAGGGTGCGCCGTTGCGCAACGCGCCGGGCTTGCGGGCCAGCACCGGCAGATAGTGCCAGGGATCATAGATGGTGCGGTTCCGCCCGAAGAAGCGGGGATGCTCGGCGACGACCTCATCGCCGCATCGCACGACAATGCGGTCGGCATAGGCCCGAACCTGCACCGTGCGCCGCGCCACCGTCGAGAGGACCGAGTATCGGTTGCGATCGTAGCTGATCAGGCAGGTGCCCGACACGCCGTGCTCGCTCTCGTTGAAGCCATCGAACGGCCCCAGCATCGACTGTAATGCAGGGCGTTCCATCTCCAGCATCTGCGCCACGGTCTGTTCGCCCTGCTCAGGATGGGCTTGTCGTTCGGCCCAGCGCCGGCACTCAGCTTCCAGCCAGCCATTGAGCTCCTCGAGGCTGGCGAACCGCAGACGGGGCTGGAAGAAGCGCCCTCGGATGGTCTGCACCTGGTTCTCGACCTGGCCCTTCTCCCATCCCGCCGCCGGCGAGCAGGCCGTGGGCTCGACCATGTAATGGTCGGCCATGATCAGGAACCGCCGGTTGAACACCCGGTCCTTACCGGTGAACACGCTCGTCACCGCCGTCTTCATATTATCGTAGATGCCGCGCCGGGGCACGCCGCCGAAGAAGGCAAAGCCGCGCGCATGCGCGTCGAACAGCATCTCCTGGGTCTCGCGTGGATAGGCCCGGACATACACAGCCCGCGATGCGCACAGCCGCATATGCGCGACCTTTACCCGCATCGGCTTGCCGGCGATCTCGACATCCTCGTGGCTCCAGTCGAACTGGTAGGCCTCACCGGGCTGGAACAGCATCGGAATGAAGGCAGTCGTCCCGTCTCCGACATCCCTGCGCCGCTCGATCTTCCACCGTGCCGCATAGCGGCGCACGGCATCGTAAGAGCCCTCGAAACCCTCACGCACCAGAAGGTCGTGGATACGCGTCATCCGAAGCCGGTCACGCCGCCCCCGTAACTCGTTCTCTTCCAGCAACACATCCAGGCGATCCTGAAACGGACCGATCCGCGGCAGCGGCTGAACCTTGCGTCGATAATCAAATGCGCCGTCCGGCGCCCGGATCGCCTTGCGGATTACCTTCCGCGATACATGCAGGTCACGCGCGATCGCCTTGATCGCCTTCCCGCCGGCATACTCACGCCGGATACGAACCACTGTCTCCAAAACCAACATCCCGATCTCGCCGCATGAACTTCCACGCGACTGTGTAAGCTATCGAAATGAGGGGTCCCTTTTAGACGCCGATCACCCCGCTAACGGGGTTCTTTTTGCACGCCGATTCACA
>NZ_LUFI01000113.1:0-2024 GCF_005281675.1 Sphingobium sp. MP9-4
GCAGCTTGCCGATGATCTCTTCCGGCTTGTGCTTCTTGCTCGGCATTCAATGTCCCTTTCGCGGTCCAGACTATCATAGTCTCTGGGCCACTCAGCGGGGGGCAGATCAGTCGAAACCCACTGATAGACCGTCCCTGTATTGCTTGCAAAAGCCTCTTCGTCGGTATCGAGTGCATAGGTACCTGCAGGCAGGAACCCAAGTCCTGGTAACTGGAAAGGCGCCCTGAATGTCACGGATGTGCTGCTCGTACGCTTCGTCATGGACGTAGCCAGCAGGTTTTATCCAAGGGCGTGCATTGATGTTGCAGAGTCATCACTCTCTCCCGAAAGCAGGCGGGAGCACGATGGTCTCTCTGTCACGAAATGCCTGCGGCATTATATGGGTGATGCGTCATCCTAGCACATCTCCCGATAGTCCTTGCATCAATTCGGCTGTCTGAAGAATGATGTATGTCGCCGATACGGCCAATGTCCTGGAACAGAATAAATGAAGAGCGACAGGCCTGGGACACCCCGGCACCTCGGCTTGTCGGCTCCGTCCCTGGTAACCGGTTCAGCCGCCGATTTTCCATCCAAAAGTGTGACCGGTCCGCCTGCCGATTTTGGATGCGAGATAGTGGCAGATAGCTGTCTGTCCTTTTCCCGAGCTGGGAAAATGGTTGCGGGCGGAAATAGCTGCCAAATGGCTGTCGACCAGAAAGGACCTTGTTTCCTCTCCCGTTTACGGGAGGAGCATGACAGTAATCCATCCATCCCGCTCATTCAGCGCGCCGAATTCATCCACGCCCCTTAAATCAGGGGTTCGGGAGCGATCTTCGAAGCTGCGGAACGTCAATCGGATTAGTTGTGTCGCTGTGACTATGGTATGGCAGCTAATCGCTGCGCAAATCGCAGTGGCTGAGAGACACATGCGCTCCCGAAAATACAGGAGAGACGCATATGTGCCCGTCCACTTCCGCCATCGATCTTGCCGATATGCTTATCCGCGCGAAAGACAGGGTAGGTGGTAATCCGTCCCAATGCCTTGAACGTTTGACCGCGCTTCTCGGTGCAGCACGGGAGAAACTGGCTCGCGGCACGAATCTCTCCAATGCCGACATCCAAAAGCTGAACGAGGCTTTGGATGAATGGCAGAATAAATGGGCGAGCCCGCTTGAACCTCGGAAATGACGCAATACATCCCTCGACGAAAATTCGCGCGATGCAGAGTTTCTCCAAAAATTTACTTACTCTGCCAGATTGCTTTTCAAGAATTAGTTCGGTGCCCGGATTTTGACTTGAATGATGATGGAAGGGATCACCGTCATAATGCGTCAGTAGCGCCGTTCCGAAGGAGCGCAAAAAGCCTTTCCAACGGTTTTCCTGGCTTCATGACCAGCGGCAAGTCGGGATGCTGCGCGTGCAGCTCTGGAGGAAGGCCCGCAGCGCTGTACACTATGAAGGGTATTGCGGTTTCCATCAGGAAAAGTGCGAGAGGCGTGACGTCGCGATCCCGGAGATTTGCGTCTACAATGGCAGCGTCAATCTTCGCCTGAGTCAGGAAAGTTAGAGCCTCACCGACCGTTGAAAACGGCCCGGCGACTGTGCCGCCTACACTGTCCACATTATCACAAATCACCATCGCAATCAGCGGGTCGTCCTCGACGACCAGCACGCACGATCCTGACAGCATATGTCCTCCCTAGAAGCGGGAGCACGAGGTCTCTCAGCCGGTGACGCGCCACACATGTCACCGATAGACTGTAAGCGGATTGATATGGATTAAGTTCCCAAATTCATTTGATATTTTAGCGACTAATCGTGGTGCCCATATATTGTTGGTCGAGGGGCATTGCCGTATTTCCCGCCAAATCGCAGCCTCCAAAGCTACACAGTGCGATATAGCCTTCCTTGCCATGCCTTCAAAAGGCAGGCATGGTTCGGTGTCACCGCGTAATCGACGCCACTTCGGTTTACGGCGCGCTTGATCCAGAACGCGACAGGAATTCCATGAACTATAGCGGAACGCGCATTGCGCGGTCGTC
>NZ_LUFI01000114.1:0-1740 GCF_005281675.1 Sphingobium sp. MP9-4
GCACACCCGCCAAGGTCAATGCGACCGCTGGTCTCGAGGCCAGCGAAGGAGTAAACTCGGCCAGCGTCTCGGATGGCAGTCATGAGAGCGTATATCTGTGCCCGTTTTATGTGACGCCCCCGACATGGCGGTTTGAGTAGACGCGGAGAAGGGCGATGTCGCCCTTCTCCGCGCTCAGTCAGGCGGCGAGCAATTCGTCCGCCGGACCGAAGAATTCGTAATGAATGCGGTCGGATGGGACGCCAGCCAGCGACAAGGTCGAGACGGCGTGCCGCAGAAACGGGCGTGGTCCGCAGATATAGTAATCGGCCTCACCTACAGGCGTGTTGGCGACCAGCCATTCATCGGTAATGATGCCGGCGACGTCATAATCCCGTCCTGCGACTTCATCTTCGAGCGGGGTCTGATGAAAATCGGTGACGGTGATTGACTTGCCCCGCCCAGCGACAGCGCGAACATGATCACGCATTGCGTGGGTATCGCGGTCATGAGTTCCGTGGACATAGTGCACGGGGACTCCCGCCTCGCCCTCAGCAAGCGTTTCGAGCATGGCCACCATCGGGGTCAGCCCCACGCCGCCCGACAGGAGGATCACCGGGCGTTCGACATGCGCTGCCAGGAAGAATTCGCCTGCAGGCGCGGCAACTTTGAGCACCGTGCCCGGCTTGGCTTCATCATGAAGCCAGCCTGACGCAAGACCAAGCGGCTCACGCTTGACCGAAATGCGATAGGTTTCGCCGTTGGAGGCTGCTGAAATCGAATAGTTGCGCTTGACTGGCGGATGTCCCGGAATTTCAAGCCAGAAGGTCAGATATTGCCCGGGCTTGTGCCGCATGACGGCCCCGCCATCAACGGGGCGCAGAACGAAGGAATTGATGACGCTGCTCTCACGCACGACGTCCTCGACGCGAAAATCGCGCCAGCCATTCCATCCGCCGGTCGCATCCTTCTGTTCTGAGTAGACTCGCTGCTCGCGGGCGATCAGGATGTTGGCCAGGAACCAGTAGGCTTCGCCCCAGGCAGCGAGAATCTCATCGGTGGCCGCATCCCCCAGCACCGCCTTGATCGCCCCCAGGAGCGCCTCGGCAACGTGCGGATAATGTTCGGGCAGAATTTGCAGGCCGACATGCTTCTGCGCGATCCGCTCGACCGCCGGGGCAAGCGCACCGAGATTTTCGATGTTGCTCGCATAGGCGAGAATGGCGCCGGTCAGCGCCCGCGGCTGCGAACCGGCATCACCATGGTGCGATTGGTTGAAAAGGTCGCGAATGTTCGGGTTCTGGAACATCCGGGAATACATCTCGTTCACGATGTCGAGGCCATGCGCTTCGAGCGCGGGGACGGTCGCCTTGACGAGCGCAATGGTCTGATCGCTGAGGGGCTGCGTCATCAACTTCTCCTTTTTGAATGCGTTGAAAATCCCGGAATGTCAGAGCTTGGGAATGTGATCGTAAAAATCCACCTGCATCTTCATCGGCCCTGTCGGCGTTACGAAATGCGGTTGCTGAGGGAGAATCAAGCCAGGCTGGTCAGGCGTCAGGACGATCTCCGAAGGTGGCTCGAGGTAGGTTAGCCGGAGTTCGCCCTCCAAAACCCGGATCACGCCCCAAACACCAGCCTTCGTGTCATGTCGCGCGCGTGTGAATCGGCGTGCAAAAAGAACCCCGTTAGCGGGGTGATCGGCGTCTAAAAGGGACCCCTCATTTCGATAGCTTACACAGTCGCGTGGAAGTTCATGCG